>DATLFW010000360.1:0-13288 GCA_035540775.1 Acidimicrobiia bacterium | reverse complement strand
GTTCCGCACCACGCGCCTCAGGATGCCAAGCGGGCGTCGCTTCGCCGCACGGGCACCATCGCCCGAAGCGCCGTCATCGGGAGCGAACCGTTCACCGGCAAGGTCCCACTCGGCTTCGAGGAGTTCGAGCTCGTCGTCGAGGAGTGGAGAGCGCACGTTCACCTATCGACATGCCGGGCGCCGGCCTCAAGGTGCATCGGTGGAGGGTGGGAGACCCGGGCGCTTCGGTCCTCTTCGGCGGTCCGCCCCCCGATGGGCGGTGGGGTCGGATCTGTATCATCGCCAGGACGGGCCACGGCGAAACGACGCCGGCCCCCGGACCACGGCGGGAGGCTGAGGGCCGCGTGGCAGACCCCTCCAAGTTCGCGGATCTGGCGATGCCGTACATGTCGTCGCTCTACTCGGCCGCCATGCGGATGACCCGCAACGCCGCCGAGGCCGAAGACCTCGTCCAGGAGACGTACCTGCGCGCCTACCGGGGGTTCCACACCTTCCAGGAAGGCACCAACCTGAAGGCCTGGCTCTACAAGATCCTGACGAACACCTACATCAACCAGTACCGAAAGGCGAAGCGGCGCCCCCAGGAACTCGACGTCGAAGCGGTCGAAGATCTCTACCTCTACCACCGCCTCGGCGGTGGCGATCAGGCGACGGCGGCGCGCAGCGCCGAGGCGGAGGCCCTCGAGGCGATCCCCGAAGGCGCCGTGAAGGACGCCCTCGACGCCCTCCCGGAGCAGTTCCGCCTCGCCGTCCTGCTCGCCGACGTCGAAGGTTTCTCCTACAAGGAGATCGCCGAGATCATGGACGTGCCCATCGGGACGGTCATGAGCCGTCTCCACCGCGGAAGAAATCTGCTCCAGAAGAAGTTGTGGGAATTCGCAGAGGAACGCGGGCTCGTGCGGGGCGGGGCGTCGTGAACCGCCGAGCAGCGAACCGGGAGACGACGTGAACTGCATCAAGGTCAGCCAGAACCTCCACCACTACCTCGACGGGGAGATCGGGCGGTTCCGGCGCCAAGCGGTCGCCCGGCACCTGTCGTCGTGCCCGGCCTGCTCCTCGGGGTTCCGTTTCGAAGCCCAGTTCCGGCAGATGCTTCCCGGCAAGGTGCGTGACGAGGCACCCGAGGGCCTCGAACAGCGGATCCTCGGCAGCCTCGGCGGTCAGCCGTTCTCCGCCGACGACTTCCGCCAGGGCGCCGACCGCGATCCCCTGGGGTGACCCCTGGTGCGACCTCGCACCCCTGAACCGGCCTACGATTCCGCCCGATCACCGAGGCCGGGAGGGACCGTGCGTCGCAAGTTCTCCGCCGTCACCACGCTGGTGCTGACGACCGCCGTCGTGCTGGGGGCCGCCGCGCCCGCCGTGGCGCAGGAGGCCGGCGGCGGCGCCAAGCCATGGCACTACTGGGTGGCGCCCGTGTTGCTCGTGGGCGGCATCCTCGTGCTCGCTGCGATCGGCGTCGGCTACTACTTCCGGGTCATCGGAGGGCGCGGACGTCGGTAGGTTGGGGGTGTGACCCCCGACGCGACCGTCGGCGCTGTCGGCGCCGCCGCTTCCACCGACAGCCCTCCTGACCCGCCGCTCGATCCGGTCGACTGGTCGTTCGCGGAGCGCGTCGCGCACCGGATCGCCGGGGGCGATCCGCTCGCCGAGTCGTACCACCGCGCCTCCCTCGAATCGGATTTCGCGGAAGTCACGGCCCGGTCGGCCGACCTGGTGGCAGCGTTCACCGGCCTCCAGCCCGACCTCGACGCCGCCGAGGGGCTGGTGCTCGACCGGCAGGCGTGGGTCAGCGCCAACCTGGCGTCGTTCCGCCACCTGTTGCGCCCACTGGTCGGGCGCCTCGGTGAACGGTTGACGCCGGGACCGGCGGCGACCGTCGGCCGGCGGGTGGCGGGTGCCGAAACCGGTCTCCTCGTCGGGTGGTTCGCGCAGCGGGTCCTCGGGCAGTACGACCTCTTCGGCGGGGCGTCGGGTGACGGCGCCGGCGACGGGTTGCCGCTCGCCCCGGGCGGTCGCGTCTACTACGTGGCCCCCAACGTGCTTGGCCTCGAACGGCGCTACGGCTTCCGCTCGCGCGACTTCCGCATGTGGATCGCGCTGCACGAGGTGACGCACCTCGTGCAGTTCACGGGCATCCCCTGGCTCCGCCCCTACTTCCTCGGCCTCGTGGAGGAGTCGCTGTCGCTCGTCGACCCCGATCCCAAGCGGATCGTCCGGCTCGTCCAGCAGGTCGTCGAGGACCTCCGGGCCGGCCGCAACCCGCTCGCCGACGGCGGGCTCGTCAACCTCCTGGCGACCGGCGAGCAGCGCGAGGTCCTCGCCCGGGTGCAGTCCTTGATGTCGCTCCTCGAGGGGCACGGGAACTTCGTGATGGACCGTCTCGGCGCCCGCCACGTCGAAGGGCAGGAGCGGATGAGCCGCGTGCTTCGCGAACGCCGCAAGCCCCGAGGCGTCGGCGGGCAGATCCAGCAGGCGCTCGGCATCGAGCTCAAGCTCCGCCAGTACGCCGTCGGGGAGGAGTTCTTCGTCGCCGTCGAGCGCGAGGCGGGCGTCGACATCCTCGCGGCGCTGTGGGAGTCGCCTGACCAGCTGCCGACGCTTGACGAGCTGCGCGAGCCGGGAACGTGGGTGGCTCGCGTCCGCCGAGCGGCCTGATTCCGGCGTTTCCGCCGGTCACCGTCACAGCGGTCGGTAACCTGATGCCGAGGCGCCCTGGCCGGCCGCCCGTTCAGGCTCAGAATGCCGGCCCGTTTCCCGGAGTGTGGACGGGATGAAGCCGACCGTGCTGGTCGTCGACGACGAGCCCGACATCGTCGAGATCATGCGACTGACCCTCGAGCACGCCGGCTACCGCGTGGCGACGGCCTCCAACGGAGCCGAGGCGCTGGAGGTGGCGGCTCACGAGCGTCCCGACGTGATGCTCCTCGACGTCGGCATGCCGGAGGTCGACGGGTGGGAGGTCCTTGACCGTCTGAAGTCGGGGGCTGCCGATCTGTCCGACGTCCCCGTGGTGATGGTGACGGCGTGGGCGAGCGAGGCCGACCGGCTCCGGGGCGGCATCGAGGGCGCCGTGCGGTACCTGGCGAAGCCGTTCGACCCCGGCCACCTTGTCGACGTCGTGGCCGATCTCCTGGCCCCCGGCGCCCTGCCCGAACCGGTCCTGCGTCGCCGCGTCCAGACGACGGCGCTCGAGCGCCTGGCCCGCCTCGAGTCCGGCGACACCAGCGTGTTCGACCACCCGTCCGGTGCCCGCGTGCACCTGACCCGCCTCGACCGCCCCAGGGTCGGGGAGGAGCCCGTCGAGGCGGTCGACCTCGACGCCTTCTTGGCGTCGCTCCCCGGCCGGCAGCGCGAGGTGGCCGAACGGGTGGCGATGGGGGAGCGCGTCGTCGACATCGCGACCGACCTCGGGGTGAGCCGGAGCAACCTCTACGCCGTCCTCCGCCGTGTCGCCCGCCGTGCCGGTCTGCCCGACGGCCGGGCGGCGATCCACCTCCTCCGTCGGCTCGGTGGCCTCCGGGCGGAGTGATCGCATGACGGATCGTCGGCTCGACGTGATCCGGGCATGGTCGGAACGTATCACCCTCCCGCCCGACGTCGCCTCGGCCGTGGTCGGCTGCTCCGGAGGAGCCGATTCCACCGCGCTGCTCGCCCTCGCCGCCGCGGCCGGTGTCGAGACCACCGCCGTCCACGTCGACCACGGCCTGCGGGCCGGCGGCGAGATCGAGGCGGCGGCAGTCGCCGCCCTCGCCCGCCGCCTCGGCGCCGGCTTCGACGCCGTGACCCTCGACGTCGCTCCGGGTCCCAACCTGGAGGCCCGGGCGCGCACCGCTCGCCTCGCCGCGCTCGAGGCCGCCCGCGAGCGCATCGGCGCGGACGCCGTCCTGCTCGGACACACCCTCGACGACCAGGCGGAGACCGTGCTCCTCGGCGTCTTGCGCGGATCGGCGGCGGCCGGCCTGGCCGGTATGCGTCCCCGTCGCGGCCGGATCGTCCGTCCGCTGCTCGGCTTCCGCCGGGCCGACACCGTCGAGGTGTGTGCTCGGCTGGGCGTGGCCCCGCTCGACGACCCGATGAACCACGACCACGCCTTCCGCCGGGTCTGGCTCCGCCGCGAAGCGATTCCCGCCCTCGAAGCGGGGGCCGGGCGCGACCTCGCCGAGGTCCTGGCCCGCCAGGCCGACGTGCTGGGCGGCGAGTCCGACTTCCTCGACGAGTTGGCCGATGCGGAACTGGCGGCGTTCGGCGCCCGGCCGGCCGGCGGCGTCCTCCCGAGCGACGTCGCCCGGCTGCCGACTCCGCTGGCGCGCCGGGCAGTCCGGCGGTGGCTGGCGGGCGACCGGCTGCCGCCGTCGTGGGCCGGCGTCGAGCGCGTTCTCGCCGTCGCCCGGGGCGAGGCCCGCGCCGCCGAGGTGGCCGGCTTCGGGCGGATCCAGCGCCGGGCTGGAGTTCTCGTGCGGACCGAGGGGGTCCAACGAGACGGCGCCGTGATTCCCGTCCCCGGCGAGGGTGAGGGCGCCGGGCTGTGGGTCGAAGCCTGGATCGAGCGGGCGGCGCCGGTGACGTGGCCCGACGGGCGCTGGGTGTGCGTGCTCGACGCGGACCGGACGGGGGACGCCGTCACCATCACTGGCGACGGCGGCGCCGGCGTCGCGGTCGTTTCGACCCCGGCCGGGGCCGTGCTCTGGGAGGTCGGCTACCGTGTCGGCGCACCCGCCCGCGTCACGCCGGCCACGAGGCGCTGGCTGTGGTTGCGGGCCGAGCCGTCCAGCACTGCGGGAGCCTCCGCTCGATGAACGACCCGAACATCGGCCGCATCGTCGTCTCCGAGGACGACCTCCAGCAGCGGATCGCCGAACTCGGCAAGGAGATCACCTCCGACTACGCCGGTCGCCCGCCCCTGCTCGTCGGGGTGCTGAAGGGCGCGTTCATGTTCATGAGCGACCTCGCCCGCAGCATCGACCTGCCGGTCGAGTTCGACTTCATGGCCGTGTCGTCGTACGGCTCCGCCACCCGAACGAGCGGCGTCGTCCGGATCATCAAGGACCTCGACCTCGACCTCAGCGACCGCCACGTCCTCGTCGTCGAGGACATCGTCGACTCCGGGCTCACGCTCGCGTACCTGCGCCGCAACCTCATGGCGCGCAGCCCTGCCAGTGTCGACGTCTGCTGCCTCCTCGTGAAGGAGGGGCTGCAGAAGACCGACCCCGACCTCAAGTACGTCGGCTTCCGGATCCCGCCGGCCTTCGTGATCGGGTACGGCCTCGACGTCGACGAGCGGTACCGCAACCTGCCCTACGTCGCCGAGTACGCCGGGGACGCGCCGGTCGAGTGACCGGCTGCTGATCGCCGCTGCACACGCGGGCGGGCGAATCGGTCACGCAGCGTCTCGGCCTCCGCTGGAACGAGGCGAGTCGCGGCTTTCGTCCTGGCGGCCCGGGGTTACCCTGACTCGACCACCCGACGTCTGCCAGTCGTCTCCGGAGCCACTCGTGAAGCGTCGTGTCCGCCTTGCCGTCCTGCTCGTCGTTGCTGCCGTCCTCGTGGCGCTCGGAGTGGCGAAGTTCTTCTTCACCGATTCGGGGCCGGGGGACCTCTCACTCGGGCAGCTCGAACGCCGACTCGACGCCGGCCAGGTCGTCGAAGCCGAGATGCTCGAACGTGACTCGGCGGTGGTCGTCGAACTCGACGACGGCGAGCGCTACCGCGTGGCCTTCCCCGCGGAGTACGGCGACGAGCTGACCGGACAGCTCCTGGACGCGGGCCTCGATCTCCCCGTCGACGCCCAGCACCGCCCCCTCTGGGTCGGCATCCTCGCCCAGCTCCTGCCGTTCGTCCTGGTGGCCGGCCTCGTCGTCTTCGTGCTGCTCCAACTCCGCGGTGGCGCCCGGGGCTTCGGGCTCGGGCGGAGCCGGGCACGGCCCGTCGACCGGCCCGACGTGAAGTTCGACGACGTCGCGGGTCTCAACGAGGCCGTCGAGGAACTGCGGGAGATCCGCGACTTCCTGGCCGACCCCACCCGCTTCACCGAGATGGGGGCCGCCATTCCGAAGGGCGTCCTGCTGGTCGGCCCGCCGGGAACAGGCAAGACCCTCCTGGCGCGGGCGGTGGCCGGCGAGGCCGGCGTGCCGTTCCTGTCGATCAGCGGGTCGGACTTCGTGGAGATGTTCGTCGGGGTCGGTGCGTCGCGGGTGCGCGACCTCTTCGAGCAGGCGAAGGGCCTGGCGCCCTCGATCGTGTTCATCGACGAGATCGACGCAGTGGGGCGCCAGCGCGGCGCCGGTGTCGGCGGCGGTCACGACGAGCGCGAGCAGACCCTCAACCAGCTGCTCGTCGAGATGGACGGCTTCGACCACCGCCAAGGCGTCATCTTGATTGCCGCGACCAACCGTCCCGACATCCTCGACCCCGCCCTCTTGCGTCCCGGGCGCTTCGACCGCCAGGTCATCGTCGATCGCCCCGACGTCGAGGGGCGCAAGGCGATCCTGGAGGTGCACGCGAAAGGCAAGCCGCTGGCGCCGGGCGTCGACCTCAGCGTCGTTGCCCGCCGGACGCCCGGCTTCACGGGTGCCGACCTCGGCAACCTCCTCAACGAGGCGGCGCTCCTTGCCGCTCGGCGGGGACACGAGAGCATCGGGCACTCGCTGCTGGAGGAGGCCATCGACCGGGTGATCGCCGGCCCCGAACACCGAAGCCGCCTGATCTCGGACCGCGAGAAGCGAGTGATCGCCTACCACGAGGCCGGGCACGCCCTCGTCGGCCACGCCCTCCCGAACGCCGACCCCGTCCACAAGATCTCGATCATTCCGAGGGGACGAGCGCTCGGGTACACGCTCACCCTTCCCGCCGAGGACCGGTACCTCTCCCGGCGCAGCGAGTTGGCAGACGAGTTGGCGATGCTCCTCGGGGGCCGCACTGCGGAGGAGATGGTCTTCGCCGACCCGACGACCGGCGCCCAGAACGACATCGAGAAGGCCACACGGATCGCCCGGCAGATGGTGACGCAGTGGGGCATGAGCGACGCCCTCGGCCCTGTCCAGCTGGGCCAGCACAACGGTGAGGTCTTCCTCGGCCGCGACCTCGCCGCCACTCCCGACTACTCCGACGCCGTCGCCGCTCGCATCGACGCCGAGATCCGGGCCCTCCTCGACGCCGCGCATCACACCGCCCGTACCGTCCTCTCCACGCACCGTGACGTCCTCGATGCGCTCGCGGACGCGCTCATCGAGCGCGAGACGCTCGAAACCGAGGAGGTGATGGATATCCTCGGAGCGGTCCCCGCCTGGTCACAGGACGAGGCTGGGGGATCGGGCCGCCCGTCGGTGGCGGCCGCCGATCCAGGAGAGTGACGTGAGCGACGCCAGCAACGAAACGGAGGCCGTGTCGCCGGTCTCCGAACTTCCTCGACTCCCCCGCCGCGGCTTCGACCGCGAGCGTCTCGTCAACGCTGTCCGCGAGTTGCTCCTCGCTGTGGGAGAAGACCCCGACCGTGACGGCCTCGTCCGGACGCCGGACCGCGTGGCCGACATGTACGAGGAGATCTTTGCCGGCCTCGTGGAGGACCCTGCGCAGTACCTCTCGGTGCGGTTCGAGGCCGACCACGACGAGATGGTGATGGTCCGCGACATCCCGCTGTACAGCGTGTGCGAGCACCACCTGGTCCCCTTCATCGGGCGGGCGCACGTCGCCTACATCCCCGGCGACGACGGGCGCATCATCGGTCTCTCGAAGATCGCCCGCCTCGTCGACACCTTCGCCAAGCGTCCCCAGGTGCAGGAACGGCTGACGACCCAGATCGCCGACCAACTCGAGCGAACGCTGGAGCCGAGCGGGGTGTTCGTGGTGCTGGAGGCGGAGCACCTCTGCATGTCGATGCGGGGCGTCCGTAAGCCCGGTTCTCTCACGCTGACCTCCGCCGTGCGGGGTCTCTTCAAGTCGAACCCCGCCACCCGGGCCGAGGCGATGAGCCTGCTCGGTGCCCACGGCCCGTCCCGCTGAACGCCGCACGGCGCCGCCGGCGCGCTCCCTTTTCGGGTATTCGTCCCGTTTTCACCCACGATCCGGCCCCGCGGGCGGGAAGTAGGCTGCCTGCCGTGTTCGGCACCGCTCGCGCCGTCGTGGGAATCCTCAACGTCACCCCCGACTCGTTTTCCGATGGCGGCCGCTACCTCGACCTGGAGGCGGCGGTCGCACACGGCGCTGCCCTCGCGGCCGCCGGTGCGCACGCCCTCGATGTCGGCGGCGAGTCGACCCGGCCGGGCGCCGAGCCGGTGAGCGCTGCCGACGAGGCGGCGCGCGTCGTCCCCGTCATCGAAGCGCTGGCCGAGATGATCGCCGTGCCGATCAGCGTCGACACCACCAAAGCGGAGGTGGCTGCCGCCGCCCTCGACGCCGGGGCAACCATCGTGAACGACGTGTCGGGCGGCCGCTTCGACGCCGACATGCTCCCCCTCGTCGCCGAGCGCGAGGCGGGGCTCGTCGTCATGCACATGCGAGGAGAGCCGCGAACCATGCAGGACGATCCGGTCTACGACGACGTGGTCGCCGAGGTGGGTGACTTCCTCGGCGAGCGGGTGGCGGCTGCCGTCGACGTCGGCGTCGCCCCGACGGCGGTGATGGCCGACCCGGGCATCGGGTTCGGCAAGACCGCCACGCACAACCTCCGCCTGCTCGCCGCCCTGCCCGACCTCAGGCGGCGAGCCGGGGTGCCCCTCCTCGTCGGCACCTCGCGCAAGGCGTTCATCGGAGCGACCCTCGACCTCCCGGTCGGCGAGCGCGACGAGGGGACGCTCGCCACCGTCGTCTGGGCCTTCGACCGGGGGGTGACCGCCGTGCGGGTCCACGACGTCGAGACGGCCGCCCGCGCCGCCCGCTTCCTCGACGTGGTGGCGCGGGCGACACAGGACGGGATCGGGGAGGCGGCATGAAGGGCAAGTGGGCGCAGGGGTTGCGACCCCGGGCCTTCCTCTGGGTCATCAAGGACCGGCTAGCGGCGTCGGAGCGGCCGGGGGGATACGCCCGCAACCACCGCAAGGTCCGGCGCGACGAGGAGCTGATCTGGCTCCAGCAGCAGGGGTTCACGCGGATCGTCTCGTTGCTCGACTCGCCCCACAATCTGCAGGCCTACGAGGAGATGGGGATCCCGCACTCCCACCTGCCGCTCGGCCGGGCGGGGACGGAGGCCGAGCACTTGCCGGCGATCTACGACGCGCTGTTGCGCTGGTACGCCGACCCGGCCGAGAAGGTGCTGATGCACCAAGAGGAGTTCGGCGACCGGCTGTGCGGAGTGATCGGCGGGTTCTTGCTGGCGGCGGGGCTGATCGACACCGCCGCCCACGCCGTCACCCTCACCGAGCGGCTCACGAAGCGCCAGCTCGGTCCCGACGGGCGGGAGATCGTGCGGGTGACGGTGGCCGAGGGCCTCGCCCGCCCCCCGCAACCCTCCGTCTGACCGCGCCGCTCTCTCGGACCCGTCAGACGCGGACGATGCGGACGAAGTCGGTGCCGCCGGCTCGTGGTCCCGGTGCTCCGGCGACCACGCACACGAGTTGTCCCGAGTGCACCAGCCCCGCTTCCCGGCTGGCCTGGACGGCCTGGGTGATCTCTTCGTGCTCGTCGGTGACCTCGGGCATCCGCAAGGCGATGACGCCCCAGTAGATCATCAGCGACCCGAGGGTCCCCGGCCGCGGCGACAACCCGATGATCGGCATGCGGGGACGGAACCCCGCCACCCGCCGGGCCGTCGCGCCGCTGCGCGTCGGGCAGATGATGGCCGCCACGTTGAGGTCCTCGGCGGCCGCCACGGCGGCGTGCGCCACCGCCCACGACACCCGGTCGTCACGGGCCTCGCGTCGCTCCGGGCGGGCGTGCTCCCGAGGCCACGACTCGGCTGCCTCGGCGATCTCCGCCATGGTGCGAACGGTATGGGCGGCGTACTCGCCGACGGCTGTCTCCTCGGAGAGCATCACGGCGTCGGTGCCATCGAGGAGCGCGTTCGCCACGTCGGTGACCTCGGCACGGGTGGGCAGCGGCGAGTGGGTCATCGAACTCAGCAGTTCGGTGGCCGTGATCACCGGCGTGCCGACCTCGTTGCACGCCCGGATGATCTCCTTCTGCAGAAGGGGGACCCGGCGCAGGGGCATCTGGATGCCGAGGTCGCCTCGGGCGACCATCACGACGTCGGCCTCCTCGACGATCTCGCCCAGGTGGTCGAGCGCCGAGCGCGTCTCGATCTTGGCCACGATGAGCGGGCGTTGCCCCCGCTTCGGGAGCGCCGACTTCGCACGGCGCACGTCGTCGGCATCGCGAACGAAGGAGAGGCCCACGAGGTCGGCCTCGAGTTCCAGCGCCTGCTGGAGCGCCCGCTCGTCGTCGGCGGTGAACGCCTGGATGTGCCGCTCGGCCTGCGGGAGGTGCATGCCCTTGCGCGACCGCAACACCCCGCCCCGCACGATCTCGGTGTGGATGTTGTCGTCGTCGTCGACCTTCTGCACCCGCAGGACGATCTCGCCGTCGGCTAGGAAGATCTCGTCGCCTTCGGACACCATGCCGGCGAGACCCTCGACCGACGTCGACACCTGATGCACGTCGCCTTCGATCGGGGCGTCGCACAGCACGAACGTCCCGCCCGGCTCCAGCAGCACCTCGTCGCCGGCGATCGTCCCCGTGCGCATCTTCGGTCCGGGGAGGTCGACCATGACGCCGACCACGCGCCCGAGGTCCCGCGCCGCCTTGCGAGCCGTCCGCGTCGCCCGTTGGTGGTCGTCGAACGAGCCGTGGGCGAAGTTCAGCCGGATGACGTCGACGCCCTCTTCGAGCAGCTGGCGCAGCGGCCCGGGCTCGCGGGTGTGGGGACCCAGAGTGGCGACGATCTTGGTGCGGCGCACGCGGTCTCCCTTCCTCCCGGTTTCCACCGAGGCTACCTGGGAAGGGGAGCGGGCTGGTCCGCCTCTTCCCGGCGGCCCGCAGTGCCCGTCTAGAACGCGCCGAACTGCTCCGCCATCTCGCTGATGTCGGTGACCTCGTTCGCCGGGGGCTCCTCGACCGAGACGGGCGTGCCGTAGTCGAACATGTCGATGGTCATCCTCATGTTGCTCCCGGGTGCCACCCCCTCGAGCGCCGAGAAGTCGAAGTCCATCGCCATCCGGCGAGGGAGGCCGGCGTCGTCGAGCCACACGTCCATCGGCAACAGGGTGGATCCGAGCTGCTCCCGGAAGTCCTCCATGGCCCGTTCGACGGCGGCCCGGTGCTCGGCTGGCACTTCGGCGACTGCTTTCGCCATGTCGACGGTGACCCGGTAGTGCGTCGTCGAGACGCCACGGACCTCCTCGGTGCCGATCGTCTCGAAGTCGTCACCGGCTCCGCGCAGCATCTCCAGGGTCTGGCTCGGGTCGGAGCCAGCCATCATCTCCTCGGTCAACGCGCCAGCCAGCTCCGGGTCGACCTTCGCGAGGTCGAGGACGACCCACGGTGTCGGGAAGGGCATCTCCTCGGGCGAGAGTCCCGAAGGGAACCGTATGAAGAAGCGGGTGTCGATCGTGCGCATCTCGAACTCGGCCCCGGCCGGCATGTCAGGGCCCTCTGGGAACGCCATCACCATCTGCATGCGGTCGCCGTCGAAGACGCCGGTGCCGTCGATGCTGATGGTCCCCTCGCCGGGTGCGCTGATCTCCATCTCGAACGCCATCCGGCCCGTCCCGGCGTCTCGGGCGGCGTCGGCGGCATGGGCGATGAGGTTGACCTCGTCGCCGCCGCCGTCGGTGCCGGTCGTGAGCGCCGCCACCCCCACGCCGAACAGGGCGGCGACGACGATGGCGATGGTCGTACGAAGACGGCGTTGCATGACGGCGCACCTCCCGGGATCCACGGCAGGCATCGGCCCGCCCGATCGTGGACTGTAGGGGCGAACAGGGCAATAGGGTTGGGCACATGGACACGATCGCCATCACGGGCATCCGGGCGATGGGCGTGCACGGCGCCCTCGAGGAGGAGCAGCAGCGTCCCCAGCCCTTCGAGATCGACGTCGAACTCGAGGTCGACCTGCGCAACCCCGGTGAAACCGACCGTCTCGAAGACACCGTCGACTACGCCGCCGTCGCCGAGGCCGCCGTGCGGGTCGTCGAGTCGGAGCGGCACCACCTCCTCGAGCGCCTCGCCACCCGCATCGCCGAGATGTGCACGTCCGACGACCGGGTCGCCACCGCCACCATCACCGTCCGCAAGCTCCACCCCCCGGTCCGGGCGCTCCTCGAGCACGTGAGCGTGACGGTCCGGCGCTGACGTGCGTGCCTATCTCGCCCTCGGCTCGAACGAGGGCGACCGGCCCGCCCACCTCCGGTCCGCCGTCGCCGGGTTCGCCGAGGCCGACGGCGTCGAGGTGGTCGCCGTGTCGAGGGTCTACGAGACCGACCCGGTCGGGGGACCGGCCCAGGGTGCCTTCCTGAACGCGGTCGTGGCCGTCGAGACGACCCTCGACCCCCACGCACTGCTCGCTCTCGGCCAGGCGCTCGAGCGCCGCGCTGGTCGCTTACCCGAGGGGGAGCGCGTCCGCTGGGGTCCCCGTCCCCTCGACGTCGACCTCCTCCTCGTCGGCGACCTCACCGTCGCTTCCCCCGACCTCGCCATCCCCCACCCCCGCATGTGGGAGCGCGACTTCGTCCTGGCGCCGCTCGCCGACGTCGCACCCGAACTTGTCGACGTCCCCGCCGCGGGCTGGCAAGGAGTCCGGCCCACCGACGTAGAATTGAGCTGACGACCAGGCCCCCAGTCCGGCACCTCACCCGAGGGCTGGAACGAAAGGGACACGGTGGACACGACCGCACGCTTCGCGCTGGTCGGACCCGGAAGGGCCGGCACGGCGATCACCGAGGCTCTCGTGCAGGCCGGCTGGCGGCTCAGCGCCGTCGCCGGACGCTCGGCCGACGCTCCGTCCGCCCGCGCGCTCGCCGACCGTCACCACGCCGCCGCCCGTCCCGTCGCTGCCGTGGCTGCCGGCGCCGACGTCGTCGTGGTCGCCACGCCCGACGCCGCCCTGGCGGCGGCCGCCGCCGCTCTCGCCCCCTCGCTCGCTCCGGGCACGCTCGTCGTCCACCTCGCAGGATCCCTCGGCCTCGAGGTGTTCGACGACCTGCTCGCCGCTCGCCGCGACACCGCCGTCGGCGCCGGCAGCCACGGCAGCGACGGGACGGGCGGCGGCGTGGTGACGGTCGGCGAGCGCGCGGGCGGACGGAGCGTCGGCCGAGCGTCCGGCGACGGCGCTGAGCCGCCAGCCGGCCTGCACGAGAGC
>DATLFW010000359.1:0-4287 GCA_035540775.1 Acidimicrobiia bacterium | reverse complement strand
GGCGTGATCTGCGCCGGGTGTGGTGAAACGAACCGAGAGGGCGCTCGCTTCTGCCGCTCGTGCGGCGAGGCAGTGATTCCCCGCTGTGGTGCGTGCGGCGCCGACATCCCCGGCGCAGATCACGCCCACGACCACACTCCCGACACCGCCGCGCCGCAGGAGATCGTAGATGCTGCTGGCGAGGCGGGTGCCGAGGCGACCGGAGGCGCGTAGGTTCTCGACATGGACATCCCCGAAGTCCGCTACCTCAAGACCGAGCGCGGCTCCATTGCGTACCAGCGCTTCGGCGAAGGCGAGCGGACGATCGTCTGGAGTTCGCCGCCAACGATCTCCATCGAGTCGCGATGGTTTCGCCCCGGTGACTTGCAGCTCTGGGAGTCCCTGGCATCACTCGGGACCGTCGTCATCTTCGACTACCGAGGGTTTGGGTCGTCTCAGCGCCTCCCGCTCGACCGGGTCGGCCAACTCGACGAGCTGTGCTTCGACCTGCGCGCCGTCGTCGGCGAAGCATCTGCCCGCCCGACGACCCTCATCGCCACGACCTTCGCGACGCTTCCGGCCGTCGCCTACGCCGTCGAACACGGCGACACCCTTGCGGGCATGGTCCTCCTCAACCCCGCGATGCACGGGCGCAGCGACGCTCCCGACGTCAGCGAGATGTGGGGAACGGGCGAAGTGAGGGCCCGTGGTGCAGGGATCGAGATGCAGCCGTCACAGCGCTGGGAATTGGGTCAGAGCGAACGGATCGTCGGGACGCCCGATGTCATCCTCGCCCTCCAGGACGCCTTCAGTCGCCACGACCTCCCAGCGCTGCTCCCACAGGTCTCGCTGCCGACGCTTGTGATCCACACGGGCGACATCCCTGTCATCACGCCCGAGGATTCAGAGGCGGTGGCGGCCGCGATTTCGGGAGCGACGTATCTGATCCGACCGTCGGCCTTCTTCAACTGGGGTGACTGGGACAGCGACATCCACGAATTCATCACCGGGACCCGGCGTCCGGTGGGCGCGGCTCGCGACCTCGCCGCCGTCATGTTCACCGACGTCGTCGACTCCACCCACACGGCGTCGCAGCGAGGAGACGCCCGATGGCGGGAGACACTCGATCGCCTCGACGACCTCGTCCACGGCGTCGTCGGCGAGGAACGCGGCCGAGTGGTGAAGCAGACGGGCGACGGCCACCTTGTCGAGTTCGCGCGTCCCGGCGACGCCCTCACGGCCGCCTCACGGCTCGTCGACGAGGTCCGGAAACTCGCCGTCGACGTTCGCGTCGGCATCCATTTCGGCGAGATCGAACGCCGGCCCGACGGCGACATCGGCGGGATCGCCGTTCACCTCGCCGCTCGCGTCGCGGCCGAGGCCGGAGCGAGGGAAGTCGTCGTCTCCCGTACCGTCACCGAACTCACGCTGGGCGACGGGCGCACCTACACGAGCCGCGGACCGCACGCACTCAAAGGCATCCCAGGCGAGTGGGAGCTCTTCACACTCGATACCGCCTGAGGGTCCCTCACGCCGCCTCGAACTGCACGGTGACGTCGACGGGCTTCAGAAGCGCCAGGTAGATCGGGCAGCGCTCCTGCCACACCTCGGCGATGGTCGCCACCGCCTCGTCGCCATCGGGCGACTCGACGGTGACGTCGAGGCTGAGGTTTCGCAGATCCGGTTCCGCACCGCCCACGCCGAGGAGGCCGCGGGCATCGGCCTCACAGCGCACGGTCGCCGAAACGCCGGTCACGCGCACCCCGAGTTGTGGGGCCAGCGTGTCGCGGACGAAGACGACGGCGCAGCCCGCCAGTGCGCCGAGCAGCAGCGCTGTCGGGCTCGGCGCTTCGTTGGAACCGCCGAGCGCGGGCGGGAGATCCGCCCGCCACGTGAAGGCTCCGGCGTCCATGATGGCCTGAGTGCCTTCCGACCGTGCGGTGACCACCGGCGCGCCCAGCGCCTTCGCAGGGTCCCGCGTCCATGTATCGATCGTCGCTTCGATGGTCTCTCGGTTCATTGCTCCCCCTTCGGCACGTCACTCTCACTGCGCGGCTCGCCGCGACCTCGACCGTACGGCGGACGCCGCTGCACATCGTCCGGCATTCTCCGTACGGTCGACCCGGCGCCGCCCGTGCGGAGGGAGTCCTGCCGGGGCATCATGGCGATGGTGGAACTCGAAGCGAGGTCGCTCGACACGTCGGCGCCCGTCGCTCGCAGCGTCGGCAACGCCGAACTCGCGGTCGCCTCGGTGGGCGACGCAACCATCACCCGCGAGGTCATGCACCCGGGTTGGAGGTGGTCGACCGACGTGAAGCCCGTCGTCCAGACGGACCTCTGTCGCGCCTCGCACCACTTCTTCATCGCCTCGGGACGTCTGCACGTCGCCATGGAAGACGGCAGCGAGGTCGAGCTCGGGCCCGGCGACGCCGGCGTCATCCCTTCCGGGCACGACGCCTGGGTCGTGGGCGACGAACCCTGCGAGATGATCGACTTCTCCCCCGGATACAGCCAGCTGATCGAAGCAGGCGAGGCGTACCGGGCGTTGACCGCTCCTGCCGACGGGCGGGGGGCGCTTTCCCGCGCGAAGGCGGCCGAGAAACTCCGGTCCCAGGCGCGCACGGGGCGACTCGATGGCAACGCCGTCGAACTCGTCCTGGGCGCCGTCGGCCACCGGCCGCGGCGGCGACCGGGGCCGGCCGGTCTCACGGCCCGCGAGGTGGAGGTGCTCGTGCTCATCGCGACGGGCGCGTCCGCCAAGCAGGTCGGCTACGTGCTCGGCATCACGCCGAAGACGGCAGCGACCCACATCGAGCGGATCTACACGAAGTGCGGTGTCTCGACCCGCTCCGACGCCACCCGCTTCGCCATTGCTCACGGCCTCGTGAAGCCGGTCATCCCGGCCGAACGCTAGGGAACGTCGCCGCCGTCCGGCGACGGCGGTGGGGTTACAGTGCGGCCCCCACGCCACGGGAGGGTCGCCATGAAGATCGACGGTGCACTGGCAGTCGTCACCGGCGCGTCCGGCGGCATCGGGGCGGCAATCGCCCGATCGCTCCACGAGCGAGGCGCCGGCCTCGTGCTGACGGCGCGGCGCACGCCCGTGCTCGAGGAACTCGCCGCCTCGATCTCCGGGGCTCGCGTCGAGCCGTGCGACCTCGCCGACCGCCAGCAGGTCCTCGACCTTGGCAAGCGGCTGTCCGGCGCCGACATTGTCGTCGCCAACGCCGCCCTCCCCGCCGCCGGAAGGCTCGAGTCGTTCTCGCCCGAGGAGGTGGAGCGCGCCGTCACCGTCAACCTCGTCGCTCCCATGCTCCTCGTGCACCAGGTGGTGCCGTCCATGGTGGCGAGAGGGCGCGGCCACGTCGTGTTCATCTCGTCCATCGGGGGCAAGCTCGCGCCCCCGCAACTGTCGGTCTACGCGGCGACGAAGTTCGGTGTGCGCGGGTTCGCACGGAGCCTTCGGCAGGATCTGGCCGGAACCGGCGTGGGGGTGTCGGTCGTCTCGCCGGGATCGATCACCGACGCCGGCATGCTGGCCGACGCCGGCCTCCCCGCCGCTCCAGGGACGAAGGGGTTGTCGGCCCGCGACGTGGGCGACGCCGTCGTCGAGGCGATCGAGCGCAACCGTGCCGAGATCGACGCCGCGCCCGCCATGGTGCGATTCGCTGCGCGGGTCGGCGCCCTCTTCCCCGGCCTCATCGAGAAGGCCTCCGCCACCAAGGAGAGCCGGGCGTACGCCGACGCGTTGGCAGATGGGCTGCGCCACCTCAGGTAACGCCGGAATCTGGAGCACGTCCGTTGTCGGAGAGACGACAAACTTGCTCCAGATCCCGCCAAGCCGACGGGGGCGGATCGGGCGACGCCGCCAGATTGGCCGTGGGCGGGAGGCGACACCCCAACCAGTGCGCCTACCGCCTTCACCGTCGGAACGGCGCTGAGAGCGTCACTGCCCCCGCATACCATGACGGCGTGAGTCGGCGACCTCGATGAAGTTCCCGTACTTCGTCCATGAGAACCCCGCCGTTTGGTGAAAGCACGAGTGGAGCGAGGAGGGGGCAGCCATGGGAGACCACAGCGCCATCGAGTGGACAGAGGCCACCTGGAACCCGACCACCGGCTGCGATAAGACCTCGCCGGGTTGCGACAACTGCTACGCCCTGACGCTCTCGAAGCGCCTCAAGGCGATGGGGCAGGCGAAGTACCAGAACGACGGTGACGCCCGCACGAGCGGGCCAGGCTTCGGCCTCACGCTCCACCCGGACACACTGGAGATCCCCCGGTCGTGGACGGCGCCAAGGACCATCT
>DATLFW010000358.1:0-4168 GCA_035540775.1 Acidimicrobiia bacterium | reverse complement strand
CCTCATCGGTACCCCGTTCTACGCCGCCTACCGCGCCTCGAAGGCAGCGGTGGCAGCGCTGGGCGAGAGCCTCCAGATCGAGGTGGGGGCCTTCGGCATCCGAGTCGTCGAGATCATGCCCGGACCCGTCGCCACCGACATGCTCGCGGAGTCCGATCGACTCCCCGAGGGCGCCCAGCACCCGGGCTACGAAGACCTCGCCGCCCTCATGTACGAGGGTCGCAAGGGCATCGAACCGATGGTGACGCCCGCCGAGGAAGCCGCCGTCGCCATCCGAGAGGCGATCCTCGACGACCGGGCACCCCTGAAGCACGGCTGCGACCCGCTCGGCCGCCAGATCCTCGACGCCTGGCGCGCCAACCCGGTAGCCCCCAGCTTCTAGAGCGACGTCGTCTCCGCCAGCTCCGCCGCCCGCTCCGCCATCTCGAGCACGACCGCGCCGAACGCCTCCATCTTCGGATTGTCGGCCTCGCCCTGTACGTAGCGGGCGTACCCGCCCTCGAGGACGACCGCCATCTTGAAGCGGGCGAGGATCACGTAGTAGTCGATCTCGTCGACCGGCCGCCCCGACTCCTTCTCGTAGTACGTGAGGAGGTCGTCGCGGCTCGGCATCCCCGTGTAGTCGACGTAGCCGGCGACGCTTCGCTCCTCGCCCTCGTCGGGCCAGCCCATCACGACCCACGCCAGGTCGAGGAGGGGGTCGCCGACGGTGGCCATCTCCCAGTCGATGACGGCGGCCAGGCGGGCCGGCGCCCCGTGGGCGAACATCACGTTGGCGAACTGGTAGTCGCCGTGCATGATCCCCGGCTCGTACCGGCTGGGCTTGTGCCGCCGCAGCCATTCGGCGGCGACGTCGAGGCCGGGGATGGGCCGGAACTCGAAGCGGGCGAGGTGCGCCAGCCACCGGTCGACCTGCCGCTCGTGGAACCCGTCCGGGCGTCCGAACCCCTCCAGGCCCTTGGCCCGCCAGTCGACCCTCGCCAGCCGGGCGATGCCGTCGACGAGCTGGTACGCCAACCCTCGGCGGGCGTCGAGGTCGTCGTCGAACGGCGCCGGCCAGCCGTCGACCTGCATCGGCGACCAGCCGTCGACGTGCTCCATCACGTAGAACCAGGCGCCGAGCACGCCGGGGTCGTCGCAAACACCCAGAACTCGGGCGTGTGGGACGTCGGTGTCGGCGAGGGCCGAGAGCACCCGGTACTCCCGCATCATCGTCTCGTTCCGCCCCTCGGGGACGTTGGCCGGCGGGCGGCGAAGCACCATCGTGCGCTCCCCTCGCCGGATCTCGAGGAGTTCGTTCGACGCACCCCCGGCGATGGAGCGGACCTCGATCGGCTCCCCCGCCCCGGGAAGCCCCTGCTCGTCCATCCATCGGGCAAGCCGCCCCTCGTCGACGACGCTCACCGGTCGGCCCCGTCGCCGTCGGCGGCGCCCGGAAGCAGGTGCGCGAACCGCTTGCGCGCCGCTTCGACCCGCTCGGGCAGATGCTCGGTCGGCCACATGCCGTCGGCCGCCTCGTACCCGGCGAGGACCTGACGGGCGACGGTGACCTTGTGCACCTCGGTCGGCCCGTCGGCGATGCCCATGACCGGCACCGCCATCCACATGTGCCCGAACGGCATCTCGTTCGACACGCCGAGCGAACCGTGGATGTGCATCGCCCGGTAGACGATGTCGTGGAGGACCTTCGGCGTGGCCACCTTCACCGCCGCGATCTCCTGGCGAGCCCGCTGCGAGTCGCCCTGGTCGATGACCCAGGCGGCGTGGAAGACCTGGAGCCGGAACTGGTGCAGCTGCAGCCACGACTCGGCGACGGCGTCCTGCACCATCTGCTTCTTGGCGAGCACCTCGCCCTGGGTGGTCCGTGACAGCACCCGCTCGCACATCATGTCGAGCGCCCGCGTGCACATCCCGATGGTGCGCATGGCGTGGTGGATGCGACCGCCGCCGAGGCGGGTCTGGGCGATCGCGAACGCCTGCCCCTCGCCGCCGAGCAGGTGATCGGCCGAGAGCCGCACGTCGTCGTAGCGGACGTACGCGTGGGCGCCCTCGCCGGGCGGCTCCCCCATGAGCCCGACGTTGCGGACGATCTCCACGCCCGGCGTGTCGGTCGGAACCAGGAACATCGACGCTCCCTGGTAGACGGGGACGTCGGGGTCGGTGATCGCCATGACGATGGCGAACTCGGCGTAGCGGAGGTTGGACGTGAACCACTTCTCGCCGCTGATCACCCACTCGTCGCCGTCACGTCGAGCCTGGCACCGGAACTCCTTGGGGTCGGACCCCGCCTGGGGTTCCGTCATGGAGAAGGCCGACGAGATCCGCCCCTCCAGCAACGGCTCGAGGTAGCGCTGCTTCTGGGCATCGGTGCCGAAGTGGGCGATGATCTCGGCGTTGCCGGAGTCGGGCGCCTGGCAGCCGAAGACCGACGGCGCCCACTGCGACCGGCCGAGGATCTCGTTCATCAGGGCGAGCTTCACCTGGCCGTAGCCCTTGCCGCCCAGCTCCGGCCCGAGATGGCAGGCCCACAGGTCGCGGGCCTTCACCTCCTCTTGGAGCGGGCGCACCACCTCGTCGTGGACCGGATGGCGCTTGTCGTAGACGACATGGTGGGGAAAGGCCACGTCGAGCGGCTCCACCTCCCGCCGCACGAAGTCGCCCACCCAGTCGAGCTTCTCCTGGAATTCCGGCTCGGTCGAGAAGTCCCACGCCACCGATTCGCCCTCCCCCTGCCCGGCTGGCCCGCCAGCGAACTTGGCCCCCACAACCGCGCATATCCCTGCACAAAGGGCCAAGAACCGAAGAGTGGGCGCTGCAGGTTTCGAACCTGCGACCTCCGCCTTGTAAGGGCGGCGCTCTCCCAGCTGAGCTAAGCGCCCGGGGAGCAACACGGTACCCGCCCCCATTCACGGCACCGGCAGCGGGTCCTCCTCCGAGGTCACCTCGACGCCGGCCGCCCGCAACGCCGCCGCCGTGACGCCCTCGCCGTCGACCAGGGTCTTCGTGAACGTGCCGTCGTAGATCCCCGCGGACCCGCACGACGGGCTGCGCGCCTTCAACACCGCTCGCGCCGCGCCCGACGAGCGCGCCAGCGCAACCGCTGCCTCCGCGCCCCGCCGGTAGGCGGCGGTGACGTCGTCGCCCGCCACGTTCACCACCCGCTTGCCCTGGAGTTCGGCTGCCGGGCGCGGCGTCGGCAGACCACCGACGACCTCCGGGCAGATGGGCACGACCCGCCAGTGCTCGGCGAGCGCCTCTTGAAGGGTGCGCTTGGCCGCCTCGCCTTCGTGATTACAACGGACGCCGAGCAGGCACGCCGACACCAGGATGGGAGGCTTGGCCGCGGACATCGAGGTCAGCCTACGATCCGAGGGCAATGAGTTCCCCCGACTTCGAGCCGGTCCTCGACGTTCTCCGACGCCAGCGCGACGACGGCCTCCACCTCGGCGCGCAGATCTGTGTCGAACTCCACGGCGAGCGGGTCCTCGACACCGCCATCGGGGAGTCGGTCCCCGGCCGGGATCTCCGCCCCGACGACGTCATGCTCTGGTACTCGTCGTCGAAGCCGTCGACGGCCGTCGCCGTCCTCCAACTGTGGGAGCGAGGCCGCCTCGGCCTCGACGACCTCGTGGCCGACTACGTCCCGGGGTGGGGCGCCGGGAAGGAGCACTGCACGGTCCGCCACGTCCTCACCCACACCGGCGGCTTCCCGATGTATCGGGAGGGCCTCGGCGACCAGAACCTCCCGTTCGAGGAGAAGGTCGCCCGCATCGCCGCCCACCCCGCCGAGTGGGAGCCGGGCACCGAGGCCGCCTACCACCTCACGACCGGCTGGACCGTCCTGGGTGCCGTCATCGAGGCGGTCGACGGCCGCCCCGTGCGCCAGTACCTCGACGAGGAAGTCTTCGGACCGGCCGGGCTCGCCTCCACGCACTGCGCCCTCACCCCCGACCAGCAGGCCGAACTCGGCGACCGCCTCGTGCCGATGCACTGGCGCGGCCACACCCTCCCGGTGCGGACGAAGGACGGTCGCCTCGAACAGGTGCCGTACAACATCGAGGAACGGGGCCACAACGAAACGTGGTACCGCGCCCGGGTGGAGCCGGGAAGCGCTTGCCAGGGCCCGGCCAGCGATCTCGCCCGCTTCTACTCCTGTCTCCTCGGCCAC
>DATLFW010000357.1:0-7969 GCA_035540775.1 Acidimicrobiia bacterium | reverse complement strand
CCCGGGTCACTCTGCGTTCCTACGTCGACGCAGTGCTCGCCGTGAGCCGGATTCCGTACGGGCGCACGAGCGAACGTTCAGGCGCCGCGGTGCTGCGCGAGGGTGTCGGCACGTGCTCGACGAAGCACGTCCTCCTGCGCGACGTCGTCTCCACCGCGTGGCCTGCCATCGGCGTGACCGTGTGGCACCGGCTCTACGTGGTCACGCCCGAGACGGCGCTTCGCCATTTCGGCGTCGGCGTCGCGTCCGTCGTCCCCGCCGGCGGGGTGCGCGACGTGCACACCTATGCGACGTTCGACCTTCCCGGTGACCGCAGTGGTGTGGTGGTCGACGCGACCTTTCCCGTCGACGCCTGGGACGGCGTTTCCGATCTCGAGCTGGCGTGCGGGGAGGGGCCCGACGAGCCAGCCGGTGATGACGTGTTCGAGACGAAGGAGCGCCTCGTCGCCCACTGGTGCGACCCGGTCCTACGTGAACCCTTTATCGCCGCGCTGGCGGCCCTGCAACGCTGAGGGCCGCCCGGACGGCGGCGTCGAGCCCATCCCGGTATCGAGCCCGCGATGTCGCCTGGCGTCCAGACCGCAGGGCGAACGCGTACGGAACGTCGACGAGGAGGAGCAGCAGGAGATCCTGCGAGGCGTCCGAGCGGCGGCCGAAGAGGCGGCGCGCCAGGTCTCCGAGCCGGGCGAGCGCCGGGTCGTTGGCGGCGGCGAGGGCGTCGGCAATCGCCGGGGAAACCCGCGTCATGTCGATGTCGTTCGGGCGGAGCGACCGCAACAGAGCGGCGTCGTCGGGATGTTCCAGGCAGAAGTCGTACATCGAACCGGCGATCGCTGCCGCGTCGTCAACGGCGTCGGTGCGATCGCTACCCGGACCGGCGGGAGGGATGGCGGCCTGCGAGGCGGAGGCAGCCCGCAGCCACGCCCGGGCGAGGAGCTCGTCGAGAGAAGCGAAGCGGTGGTAGATCGACCCGACCGGGGCTCCACTCGCGTCGGCGATGGCGGCGACGGTCGCAAAGCGCACGCCGTCGCGGACGACAACGTGACGCGCGGCGTCGAGGAGAGCGCGCTCGGAGTGTGCAGACCGCCGGGGCACGGGAGCCATTGTAGAGCGCAGATACTAGAATCAATATTCTAGACCTGCGAGGTCTCCACGACAGGAGGGAGCGCCATGCCGCTCATCGAACTGACGCACTCGAAGGGTGCATTGCCCGAGGCCGCTGTCGAGTCGTTGGTGGATCGCTTGACGGCGGCCGTGCTGCGAGCAGAACGAGCGCCGGACACCGAGACGGCGCGAGCCGTTACGTGGGTCCAGATCCGCGAGTTGGACGATCGAGCATCCTGGTCGGCCGGCCGTCCCGTCGAGGAACCCGTCTTCCGACTCGCAGCAACCGTGCCGGCCGGCGTCCTGTCGCCGCGCCGGAAGGAGGAGTTCGTCGCCGAGGCGACCGCCGCTGTCCGTGCGAGTGTCGAGAACGACCTCGACCCCATGCGGGTGTGGATCATCGTGACCGAGGTGCCCGAGGGGAACTGGGGAGCCGGAGGAACGCTCGTCACCCTCGAGCGCCTGCGCGCGTTGGTGACACCCCGAGGCGAGTCGTGACGGCGGCGACGCCCGGCTCGCCGCCAGCGAGAGTCATGTGGCACCTGCTCGAGCCGTACCACGCCGTCGCGTACTTCGCAGACGAGGTGCGGGAGTCGCTCGCTAGCGCGGGAATGCGCGGGTTCTGGATGGGGTACTTCGCCGGCCGGGCGGCTCCGATGGGGGCGGTGGCGACCGGCGTCGTCACGGCGACGTTCTACGGCTTCGCGCCCGCAATGGTCTCGCGGGCGATCCCCGACGCCTGGGGCTTCGCCGCCCCCGATCGCGTGTGGGCTGCCAAGGTCGACGGCGTTCGCGCTGCGCTCTCGCGGCTCCTCGGCGATGCCGACGTGGGCGTGGAAGAGGCGGCGAGGCTGGCTCGTGAGGCGGCAGGGGCATGCCAGCCGCACGGTCGACCCCTGTTCGCCGCATACGCCGACCTTCCCTGGCCGGACGATCCGCACCTCGTGCTCTGGCAGGCCGCCACGCTCGTGCGAGAGCACCGAGGGGATGGACACGTCGCGGCGCTCGTCGCGGGGGGCATCGACGGCTGCGAGGCGCACGCACTGATGGTGGCGGCGGGACGCATTAGGCGGGAAGCGCTGCAACCCCACCGGGGCTGGACCGACGAGGAGTGGGACGGCGCGCTCGCGCGCCTGCGGGCGCGTGGGTGGCTCGACGCGGTCGGCGCTGTCACGGCTGCGGGACGGGAGGCGCGCGCGGGCGTCGAGGCCCTCACCGACCGGCTGGCTGCCGCGCCCTGGGACCATTTGGGCGCGGAGTCGACGGCGAGGTTGGCGGCGCTGCTCGCCCCGCTGGTCGAGCGGATCGACGCCGCCGGCGTCATCCCCTACCCGAATCCCATGGGATTGCCCGGCCGGGCCACCGGCGAGCGAGGATGACGGCCATGCTCGACGTTTCCATGACCTCCGACCACGTCGCCGTCGTGGCGATGGCCCGCCCACCCGTCAATGCCCTCGACCTCGAACTGGCGACCGCTCTCGCAGAGACCTTCCCGGCGCTCGCCGAGCAGGGTGCGACGGCCGCCGTGCTGACCGGGAACGGGCGGGTGTTCTCGGCGGGCGTCGACCTGCGGGCCTTGACGGAACGCGGGCCGGAATACGTCGACGATTTTCTCCAGGCGCTCAGCGCCGCCTTCGCCGCCGTTACCGACTGCCCGTTGCCCGTCGTGGCGGCGATCGAAGGCCCGGCGATCGCCGGCGGCTGCATTCTCGGCTGCGCCGCCGACCTGACGCTGGTTGCGGCCGATCGGGGGCGTGTCGGACTCACCGAGTTGGCAGTGGGGGTGCCGTTCCCTCCCATCGCCATGGAGTTGGTTCGCTACCGCACGGGCGAGCGTGCTCCGCGCCTCGTCTGGACGGCCGCCGTCCTCGACGCCCAGGCGTCGGTGGACGCGGGGTTCGCAGACGCCGTCGTCGACGACAAGGCGCTGGTCGATACCGCGGTGTCAGAGGCGCGGCGGCTCGCGGCGATCCCGCCCGAGGTGTTCCGGATGACGAAGGCGCAGCTTCACGCCCCGCTCCGCGAACGGCGCGGCGCGGCGGCCGACGACACCGGCGAGATTCACCGGCTGTGGCGGAGTGAACCGGTTCGGGCTGCGGTCGACCGCTTCGTGGAGGAGAACCTGCGCTGAACGCTCGGGGCTACTTCGGCTTGGCGTAGTCGAGGTCGGTCCCGCCGAAGTCGTACATCACGCACGGCTCGTCGCTGGTCACCCAGCCGTCGTGTCCCGGGGGAATCACGGCGACGTCGCCCGGCGTCAGTTCCAGCTCCTCGCCGTCGTCCATGCGGACCTTCATCGACCCCGACGTGCAGTACACGGCGTGTTCGAACTCGCAGCTCTCGGTCTGGGCGATCGGCTTCACCGACTCCGACCACCGCCAGCCGGGCTCGAACACCGCTCGGCCGAACACGACGTCTCCCAGCGTGATCATCTCCATGCGGCCACCCGGGAACTCCCGCGTCTCGTCGGGGGCGTCGAGCGACCGCTTCTCGATCCGCGTGATCGTGGTCATAGGTCCTCCTCGGATCGTTGCCGCGTCTCGATCATGCGCCTGCTGGCGCTCGTTGGCACGGGTGGTTCGCAGGTAGCGCGGTTGGCCCATGGCGTCACCGGTCCCGGCCGCGAACCTGGCCTCTGGGGCCGCGCATATCCCTGCACAAAGGGCCAAGAACGGGGGTGTTAGCGGAACCACTCGGTGAGTTCGACGGGGACGGCCTCGACGAGTTGGCCGTAGGTGCACGACGCGGGGTCGCGGTCGTCACGCCAGCGAACGAAGCGAGCGGGATTTCGAAAGCGTGCCCCTTGCAGATGCTCGTAGCGCACCTCTGCCACCCGATCGGGACGCAGCGGCACCCAGTCGGCGCTTCCGCCGCCCTTCGCCCGGGCCGCCGCCCACCGGCTCGGTGTGCCCGGCATCAGCTGGCGCTGGTGCGCCTCCTCGTCGGCCCACGCCGCCCACGGATGCTCGGAGAGGTCCGTCATCCGGTACGGCTCGACCTCCTCGAGCACCCGGCCCCGCGCCTCCCTCGTGAAGCCGGTGCACACGCCGACGTAGTGGAGCGTGCCCCGCCCGTCGAAGAGGCCGAGGAGGAGGGAACCGACGCCGTGCCCGTCCTTGTGGGGGCGGTATCCGGCCACGACGCAGTCGGCCGTCCGCTCGTGCTTCACCTTCACCATCACCCGCTTCCCGGGCTGGTAGGCGAGGCCCGGGTCCTTCACCATCACGCCGTCGAGGCCGGCGCCCACGAACTGGTCGAGCCAGCCGCGAGCGACGGTGGGGTCGGTCGTCGCCGGGGTGATGTGCAGGGGCGGCTCGACGGGGCCGACCTCCGCCTCGAGCGCCGTCCGGCGCTGCGCCATCGGCGTGTCGCACAGGTTGCGGTCGCCGAGCGCGAGGACGTCGAAGAGCACGTACGAAGCCGGGGTCTCTCGTGCCAGGCGATCGATGCGCGAAGCGGCCGGGTGGATCCGCTGCTGGAGGAGGTTGAAGTCGAGGCCCTTCGGCCCGGCGACGACGATCTCGCCGTCGACGACGCAGCGCGAGGGCAGCTGAGCGAGGAACACCGGGACCAGTTCCGGAAAGTACCGAGCGAGGTCACGGTGGTCCCGGCTGTCGATCCGCACGTCGTCGCCGTCGCGGAACACGAGCGCCCGGAACCCGTCCCACTTCGGCTCGTAGACGGCGCCCTCGATCTCCGGGAGCTCGCGGGCCAACTTGGCGAGCATCGGGTCGACGGGGGGCATGACGGGAAGGTCCACCGCCACGTTCTAGAGCACGTTCGTTGTCTGAGCGACAAGCAACGTGCTCGAGATTCCGCCAGGAGGTGTCAGCGGATGGCGCGGGCGAGGGCGGCGGCGGGAACGGTTGCTTCCAACCGGACGAGGGCCTTGCGCACGAGGGTGACGGCCTCGGCGCAGATATCGTCGTCGTCGACGAGGGCCATGAGCATCCGCCCATGGTCGAGGGCCGCTCGCAGGACGCGGTGGTCGCCGAACGCCAAGTCGACGAGTTCGCCGACCGCCTGGTCCTCGGGCACGCCGGCGGCCGCTCTCGTCACGGCTCGGGCAAAGACTCGGTGCTCGGCGGCAAGGCTCATCGATGCGTCCTCCAGGGGCTGGCGCACGTCTACCCATCCCGGAGCGTGGCCCAAACGCCACCGCACGAGTGCAGGCCGTCGAGGAGGGTATCGGATGGTTCGTTCGGACGGAGGCCGCCGTGGATCCCAAGCCTGAGAGGCGGCTCGCCGACCGGTACCGGCTCGTCGAGCGGATCTCGCGCGGCGGGATGGGCGAGGTGTGGCGGGCTCGCGACGAGCAACTCGACCGTGACGTGGCGGTCAAGGTCGTGCGCGACGACCTCGTCGACGATCCGGTCGTCATCGAGCGGTTCCGGCGCGAGGCCCGCGCGGCGGCGTCGCTGACGCACCCCAACGTGGCGGCCGTCTACGACCTTGTCGACGACGACACCCTGGCCATCGTCATGGAACTGCTCGAGGGCGAGACGTTGGCCGAGGTGCTGGCGCACCGCGGCCCGCTCCCGCCGCGCGAGGCCGTCGAGATCGTCGACGGCATGCTCGCCGGTTTGGAGGCTGCCCACGCCGCCGGCATCGTCCATCGCGACATCGCCCCGCGCAACGTCATGATCGTCGGCGACACGGTGAAGGTGACCGACTTCGGCGTCGCCGCCCTCGTCTCCGACGGCGCCTCGCGCCTCACCGACACGGGCACCGTGGTCGGCACCGCCCCGTACCTGGCCCCCGAACAAGTCGAGGGGCAGCGCTCGTCGCCCGCCACCGACCAGTACGCCGTCGCCGTCGTCCTCTACGAGATGCTCACCGGGGCCCGGCCCTTCTCGGGAGACACGCCGGCGACCATCGCCCTGGCGCGGCTCACGGTCGACCCGCAGCCGTTGCGGGCGCACCGCGCCGAGGTCCCGAGGTCCCTCGAGGACGTCGTCCTGCGGGGTCTTTCCCGCCAGCCCGAGCACCGCTTCCATTCGGCTGGAGAGATGCGTGCCGCGTTGGCGGCGGCGATGGGGACGGCGCGACCCGACGACGTCGTCACCGCTCCGATCGCTGCGACGGCCACCCTGACGATGCCGCCCACCCGCCAGCGGGGGTCGGCGGCCCGTCGCGGCGTTGCGGGGTTCGACCGCCGGCGGTTGGGCTACGCCCTCGCCGGGCTCACCCTCGGCGTCTTGGCGCTCGTGGTCGCGCTGGCGGCGGCCGGGTCCGACGGCGGCCGCGACGCGACGGAGGCGGCCGAGGCGACGGAGGCGACGACGACCACTTCGACGGCGCCTCCGTGCTGTGTCGTTCCCGCCGTGATCGGCATGCACGAGGCCGACGCCTCCGCCGCCGTCCGCGCCGCCGGGCTGGAGGTGGGGGTGGTCGAGCGCGTTCGCGACGACGAAGCTGGCGGAACGGTCGTCGACCAGCGCCCGCCGTCGGGCACGCCACTCGGGCCCGGCGAGCGCATGGACCTCATCGTCTCGACCGGCGAAGACCAGGACGACGACAAGGACGACGACGACAAGGACGACGACGAGCGGAAGGGCAACGGCAACGGGAAGCGCGGGAAGGGCGACGACTGACGTTCTACGGTGCGGCAGGCGGATCGACCCAGAACGGGATGTGCGACCGCTGCGCCAGGCCCATGAGTTCCTCGCCGTCGGCCGCCAGCATCTCCCCTCGGGAAACCGCCGCAGCCGTCGCCGCGTGCATCGCCGCCACGTAGTGCTGGTGCGTGGGATAGAGCTCGAGCAGCGTTGCAGCGTCGAGCGCGACGGTGTGGCCGAAGAGGGCGCACGTCGTGGCGAAGTAGCGGGCCACGGGGACGTCGATCGGCGGGAGTCGCACGCCCCCGAGCGGGTGTCCGAACGCGTCGCGCACGACGTTGCCGGCCTCGTCGTAGGTCACACGCGGCGGCTGCGGGGCGGGCGTCCCGTCGGTCAGCCACCGGTTGAGGTGGTCGAGCGCCGCCATGACCGCGTAGCGGCGGGGAAACTCGTTGCCCCCTTGGCCGAGCACCTGACATCCGGCGAAGGTCGAGGGGCCCTGCTCCCCGTAGTGCATCCCGAAGCGATGGAGATCTTCCTCCTGCTCGTACGGGAACTTGGGGGTGTCGACGCTGTTGCGTGCCAAGCCACCGAAGTCGATGTGCCGGGCGGTGTCGGCGTCGTTGTGGGATGCCCCGGGGATCTCCCAGAGGCGGTAGTTGGGGTGACCGAGACGGTTCGGGTCGGGAGCCGAGAACCCGTCCTCGCTCAACACGTGGATCACGGGGTCCGAGGGCTCGACCTCGAACTGCTTGCTCCCGCCGGCGTCGACGAGAAAGCCGTCGACGAGCCCGACCTGGTCGTGGACCCGGTTGACGTAGGTGTGCAACCGGCTGGCCGACTGCGACTGACCCGTCGCGATCACTCGCTCCACGGAAAGGCCGCCGAGGGGATCGACGGGGCCGGGGGCGAGGAACGACTGGATGGCCTGCGAGTAGATGTCGAACGAGTAGTCGTCGCCGGGATGGCTGAGCGGGGCATAGCGGACGGGGTCCCAGAGGCGGTGCGACAGAGGTGAGCAGCAGACCCCGGCCGCCTGGGCCGAGACGGAGACGAAGGCGTACCCGCCGCCGTCTTCCACACCACGGAACAGGAGCGGGTGGGTCCAGGTGAACATGGGGGAGAAGGCGGCCTGGGCGGTGACGTTGTCCCACTCGACCAGCACCGTCCCGTTGAAGCGCTCGGCGGAGGCGGGCCGAATCACGAAGATCCGCGTCGTGTAGGGCGCCGTCGACGGGTTCGCCGTCGTGAACGTTCGCGCCGTCCCCGAGACGAAGAACTCCTCCTCGACGTACCCGATCGAGCCC
>DATLFW010000356.1:0-2876 GCA_035540775.1 Acidimicrobiia bacterium | reverse complement strand
TAAGGGGGGCATGCCCGGGACGGGGGCGACGTGGAGGACGGCTTGCCCGCCGTCCTCGTCGATGTTGACGCGCAGACCCGCCGCCGCGACCCCAGTGCGGGCGGCATCGTCGCCCGGGTCAGCGGCGTTGGAACCGAGCTCGTCCGGCCCGTCGGTGAGCACCTCGTCTCCGGCCAGTGCCGCCGAGGCTACACCCGCCGCTTCGCACCCCTTGGCCTCTCACCCCTCGCCGTTCCTCGCGCGTTCTTGGCCCTTTGTGCAGCGCTATGCGCGGTTCTCGGGGCCACGTTCGGCGCGCTCGCGGTCGAGGAGGCGCCGCTTGCGCTCGACGCCCCAGCGGTATCCGGCCAGCTCGCCGTCGCGGCGAACGACGCGATGGCACGGGATGAGCACCGCGAGGCGGTTCGAGGCGCAGGCCGAGGCGACGGCGCGGGCCGAGCCGGGCATTCCGAGGCGGGTGGCGAGCTCGCCGTAGGTGAGCGTCTCGCCGGCCGGGATGTCGCGTAGCGCCCGCCACACGCGCTCTTGGAAGGCCGTCCCCCGGATGTCGAGAGGCAGGTCGTGGTTGCTTCCCGGGTGCTCGACGAGGGCGACGACGGCGGCGACGAGTTCGGCGAACGCCTCGTCGTCGCCGACCAGCGCCGCCTGGTGGAAGCGGCCCTGGAACGACGCCGAGGCCCTGGTGGCGTCGTTGCCCAGTTCGACGGCGCAGACGCCGCGATCGGTGGCGGCGACCAGCACGTGCCCCAGCCGGCAGCGAGCGACGGCGAAGCGGACGGCGACATCCGGAGCGCCCTTGCGGTATTCCGAGGGCGTCATGCCGAAGCGCTCGCTGGCCGTGGCGTAGAAGCGGCCGTTCGACTCGTAGCCGGCCGCGTAGATGGCGTCGGTGACGGCGCCGCCGGCGTCGAGATGGCGCCGGGCGGCGGCGGCCCGGTTCGCCTCGGCGTACGCCTTGGGGGTCACGCCCGTATGCGCTTTGAAGAGGCGGTGGAAGTGGGACGGGCTCATGCCGGCGTCGGCGGCGAGGGTGGCGAGGGCGGGGGGCGACGGTGACCCCTCGATGGCCCGGCACGCCCGCTCGATGGCGTCGGCGTGGCGATGGCGGACGCCCACGCCGGCGGGGTCGCAGCGGCGGCAGGGGCGGAGGCCCGCTCGCTCCGCTGCCTCGGTCGTCGGGAAGAAGCGCACGTTCGACCGCCGGGGACGCCGGGCCGGACACGACGGGCGGCAGTAGATCCCGGTGGTGACGACGCCGTAGACGAAGGCGCCGTCGGCGCCGCCGTCACGTCCGACGACGGCCGCCCACCGCTCGTCGTCGCCGCTCTCCCTCGTGGTGTCCTCGAACGTCTGCATCGCGCTCATGGTGCGCCATCCCGCCGCCGCACGCACTCCGGTTCTTGCTCTCGAAGTCGGGGCGAGCGACCCGGGCACGCCACATGCGCATCACCCGACCCTCGACCCGGCCGTAGGCGGGGTCGGCGATCCGCCAGACGGCCACGCCGAATGCCACAGAAGCGACGACGGCGACGAGCGGATGCGTCGCCTCCGAAATCCACGGATACACCTGCCAGTGGGTCAGGTAGATGTAGAGCGACGCCGACGCGATCGTCCCCACGGCGTGAACGGCGACGGCCGGGACGACGACTTGGCGGACCCACATCATCACCAAGAGGCCGAGCGTGATGGCGGCGTCCCGCTGTGGGTTGCCGGAGTAGCCGGGCGCGGCGACCAGCACGAGGGCACTGAGGGCGAGCCGGTGGTGGATGCGCTCGGCACGATGCGCCGCCCACCCGAACGCGAACAGCCACAGCACGGTCTCGGTCCCGTGGATGCGGTGCACCCCGGATCGCGCCACCTCCACGGCGTCGAAACGGACGGCCGCACCGAATGCCAAGGCGGCGACCGGGGCGACGGCCGGCGCCCGCCGCAGCGCGCGGCGCAGGGCGGGGATCGCGAGCGGCACCGCGACGACCGCCAGGAGTTGGACGAGCGACTCGATGTACCAGGTGCGCCACCCGGCATCCCATTCCTCTCCTGCGAACCGGCCATGGACGAGGGCGAGGTTGGCGGGGCCATACGTCCCGGTCACGGCGGCGACCACCGCGATGCAGGCGACGCTCGGGACGGCAACGCGGGCGATGCTGCGCAGGAGCGGGGTGAGGGCGTCGCCTGCCAGGGCAGCGCCGTACTGGAAGCGGCCGAAGTTGAGCCCCGCCAGGGCGAGGAGAACGTGAGCACCACCCCGCACCGTGAAGAGGCCGGCGTGGGTGCCCACGACGAGGAGGATGGCGAGGGCGCGCAGGGCGACGCCGGTTTCGAGGCGGTGGAGGCGGCGCCGCCGGCGGCGGCCGGACGCGACCGGTGCGAGTCGCCCGACGGGTGTGACGTGCCAGTCGGCCGGTAGATGTCCGAGTTCCTCCTCGAGGACGATCGACATCTCGACGTACGACAGGGAGTCGCCGCCGAGGCTGACGAAGGTGGCGTCGTCGTCGATGTCGCCGACGGTGCAGCCGAGGACTTCCGCGAAGCGGGCTCGCACCCGGTCCGTGGCGCCGTGCGCCGTAGCGGGGTCGGGCATCACCGTGCGCCCCGCTGCGGGCGTCGGGTTGGCCGCCGCCGCTCGGCGGATGGCGGCGTAGTCGGGCTTGCCGTTCGTGAGACGAGGCAACGCCCGGAACGTCGCCACCCCGACCGTCGATGCCGGGAGGCCGGTCGTCGCCCTCACGACCCGGGCGGCGTCGGCGCCGTGATCGTCGCCCTCGATCGCCACGACGAGGCCCTCGTCGTCGCCCGCACAGACGGCGTCGAAGCCCTTGGCCGCGAGCGTCCGCTCGAGTTCGTCGAGGTCGACGCGCAGCCCGAAGAGCTTCACG
>DATLFW010000355.1:0-6790 GCA_035540775.1 Acidimicrobiia bacterium | reverse complement strand
GCTCACCACGGGCGGCCTCAAGCTCGCCGGTGGTGGGTTGCTGGCGCTCGCCCTCGCGGCGCCAACCGCCGACGGCGACCTGCGGCGGTTGCTCGTCGACGGCGCGCTCATCGCCCTCGCGGCCAATCTCGCCAACCTGTTCGACCGGGCACCCGGGCGGGTCATCAAGGTGGGCGTCCTGGCATGGTTGCCGTTGGCCATCGGGGCGGGGACGGGAGTCGTCGGGGTCGCTCTGGCGCCGCTCATGGGCGCCGTCGTGGGGCTGCTGCCCGACGACCTCGGCGAGCGGCTCATGCTCGGCGACGCCGGCGCCAACGCCATGGGAGCGGCGCTCGGCGTCGGTGCCGTCCTGCTTCTCGATCCCGGCGGGCGCGACGTCACCGTGGCGGTGCTCGCCGTCTTGAACCTCGCCGCCGAGATCGTGTCGTTCAGCCGCGTGATCGAGCGGGTGCCGCCGCTGCGGGCCCTCGACCGGATGGGTCGCACCCGGGACGCGTGAGGAGAACCCGCGGGTCACGGAAGTCGACCCGCTCCACGTAGCCGGCGGCCTCGAGGCGCGGTTCGAGGTCGAGGTCGGCGAAGCGGTGCGACCAGACGAGCACCGCGCACACGCGGGGATCGGCCGCGTCGGCGGTCACCGAGGCGGCCGTGATTCGCTCCGTCTCGATGCGAAGCATCGACGTGTCGACCAGGTCGGCTGGGGTGCGGTGGCCGGACGCCCACACGAGGCCGGGCTCGTCGCTGATGGCGAAGGCGTCGTCGGGCAGGTCGTCGAGGAGCGCCACCGCGCGGGCCTCCGCGTCGGAGTACGGCTCGGGGGCGACGATGCGCGCCACCGTGAGCGCGTGGCCGACGGCGACGACCGCGAGAGCGGCGACGAAGATGCGCAGGTGCCGTCGAGCGCTCCACACGGCGAGGATGGCCGCTGGGGCCACGAGGTGGCTGACGTGCGGCCGCCACATCGGGTGCTCCAGCACCAGCACGACGACCACCCCGACCGTCCAGGCGACAACAGGCGCCACCGGGCCACCCCAGCGCCCGTCCCCCTCCCGTCTTGGGGGCGTTGTCCGTGCAGTGAACGGTGAAGTCCCCCAAGACGGCGGGAGATGGCGCGAGAGGGTGGGGACGGCTCGCACGAAGGCAAGAAGGGTGGCGAGGACGACGGCGGCGAGGACGAGGAGGTCTCGGTCCCAGGCGGTGGTCACGATCCGCCGGGCGTTGGCGAACGGTGTGCGATCGGCCGCCACCTCGAGGTGGTAGGCGACCGACTGGTCCCAGACGTCGGAGAGACCCCAGGGGAGCGCGGCAGCCACGACGACGGCCCCGGCCACCGCCGAGCCGGTGACGAGGGCGCGCCAGTGCCGCCCTTCGAGCAGCACCCATGCCACGGCCAGCCCCGCCGGCACGGCAAACAGGCTCTTCACGGCGAAGGCAGCGCCGGCGAGGGCGCCCATGAGCACGGCGGGACGCGTCGAGGGGCCGTCGCGGAAGGCGAGGGCGACCGCCACCGTCCAGGCGGCCAGGGCGATCGTCGGTCCGTCGGAGGCGAGCGCTCCGGTCACCCAGAGGACGGACCCGCTCGACGCAACCAGCACGCCGGTGACCACGGCGGGCGTGGCTCCGACGAGGCGGCGGGCGATCGTCCAGGCGGCGAGGGTGACAGCGACGCCGGAGGCCACGGCGAGGAGGCGTGGCGCCATCCGGGCCTCCAATCCCACGAGGTCGGCGAGGCGGACGAGCGGCAGGAACAGCGGTCCCTGGCTGGAGAACACGTCGCGGAACGGAGCCGCTCCGTCTCGCATGGCAGTCGCCGAGGCGCCGTAGACGCCGTCGTCGAACGACAGGTGGCGATCGGCCAGGAAGGCGGGCAGCCGCAGCACGACGGCCACTGCCGCGAGCACCAGACCGATCTGGAGGGGGCGCCGGGCGCGGTGCAACGGCGGGTCGGATGTCAGTGTCGAAGGGGGCGGCATGGGCCGTCTCTGTCGTTCAGGCGTCGGAGGCGACAATGGTACGGTTCGCCGGGGGATGCGCGGGTCACACCGAAGACCCGCATACCATCGCCCTGGTCGCGGGGCGAGGAGGTCGACGGGTGGCGAAGCACATCTTCGTGACGGGGGGCGTTGCGTCCAGCCTCGGGAAGGGGCTCACCGCCTCCTCCCTCGGTCGCCTCCTGAAGAGCCGGGGTCTGCGGGTCGTGATGCAGAAGCTCGACCCCTACATCAACGTCGACCCCGGCACGATGAACCCCTTCCAGCACGGCGAGGTGTTCGTCACGAACGACGGCGGCGAGACCGATCTCGACCTCGGTCACTACGAGCGTTTCGTCGACGTCGAGCTGCACCGCGAAAGCAACGCCACGACCGGCTCGATCTACCAGACCGTCCTCGCCAAGGAGCGCAAGGGCGCCTACCTCGGAGACACCGTCCAGGTCATCCCGCACATCACCGACGAGATCAAGGAGCGGATTCTCCGTCTCGCCACCGAAGACGTCGACGTCGTGATCACCGAGATCGGCGGCACCGTCGGCGACATCGAGATCCTGCCGTTCCTCGAGGCGGTGCGGCAGTTCCGCAAGGACGCCGGCCGGGAGAACGTCTTCTACGTCCACGTGACGCTGGTGCCCTACATCGCCCCGTCCGGCGAGCAGAAGACCAAGCCCACGCAGCACTCGGTCACCGAGCTGCGCAGCCGCGGCATCCAGCCCGACGCCATCGTCTGCCGTTCCGACCGGCCGATCTCGCCGAAGCTGAAGGAGAAGATCTCCCGGCTGTGCGACGTGCCCGAGCAGGGCATCGTGTCGGCGGTCGACGCGGGGAGCATCTACGAGATCCCCCTCGTCCTCCACGACGAGGGCCTCGACGACTACGTCTGCCGGGTGCTCCAGCTCGAAGAGCACGAGCCCGACCTGTCCGACTGGCGGGCGCTGGTGCAGCGGGTGGAGTCGGCGGAGGGCGAGGTCCGCATCGGTCTCGTCGGCAAGTACGTCAACCTGCCCGACGCCTACCTCTCGGTCGCCGAGGCCGTCCGCCACGGTGGCTTCGCCTCCGGGGTGAAGGTCGAGATCGACTGGATCCAGTCCGACGACGCCGAAGGGCTCCTGGCCGAGGGGCGGCTCGCCGGTCTCGACGGCATCGTGGTTCCCGGCGGATTCGGCGTGCGGGGTGTCGAGGGCAAGATCGCCGCCATCACGTACGCCCGAGAGCACGGGATCCCCTTCCTCGGGCTGTGTCTCGGGATGCAGTGTGCCGTGATCGAGTTCGCCCGCAACGTCTGCAGCCTCGACGGCGCCAACTCCAGCGAGTTCGATTCGCGCACTCCGCATCCCGTCATCGACCTCATGGACGAGCAGCGTCAGGTGGCCGACTACGGCGGCACCATGCGGCTCGGCGCCTACCCGGCGCGTCTCCAACCCGGGAGCATCGTCGCCACGGCCTACGGCACCGAAGTGGTCTACGAACGGCACCGGCATCGCTACGAGGTGAACCCGAAGTACCGGGGCCGAATGGAGGACGCCGGGCTCGTGTGTTCCGGCACGTCCCCCGACGACCGCCTCGTCGAGTTCGTCGAACTGCCCGACCACCCGTTCTTCGTCGCCACCCAGGCGCACCCGGAATTCAAGAGCCGTCCCGACCGGCCGCACCCGCTCTTCCGCGAGTTCGTGGCGGCGGCGAAGGCCCGGGCCGAGGGGCGCGCACCGCGACTTCCCATCGAGTCCGACCCGGCCGAGGTCGAGTCGGCGTCGGTCGGGTAGGTGCCGGGCTTCGAAGTCCGTTCCAGCGCGACCGTTCACCAGGCCGGGTTCCTCGACGTCGACGAGCTGACGATCGCCGATCCCGACGGCGGTGAGTTCACCCGCTACGTCGTGCGCCATCCGGGGGCGGTGGTCGTGGTGCCGGTCGACCGGGCAACCGGGCGCGCGCTCCTCGTGCGGCAGTACCGGGCGCCGATCGACACCGATCTGCTCGAACTCCCGGCGGGAAAACGTGACGTCGACGGCGAGCCCCCCGAGGTGACGGCCGTACGCGAACTCGAAGAGGAGACCGGGTTCACCGCGGCCACGGTTGTGCCGCTCGCTCGCTTCTACAACTCGCCCGGGTTCTGCGACGAGCTCACGCACGTCTTCCTGGCCACCGATCTGGACGCGGTGGAGGCGGAGTTCGAGCGCAAGGCCGAGGAGCAGCACCTCACGCTGGAGTGGGTCGACCTCGACGGGGTGGGTCAACTGGTGTCGATCGGGGCGGTGGCCGACGCCAAGACGATCATCGGCCTCACGCTGGCACGCGCCTACCTGGCTGGCGCCTTCGCCGGCCTCGCCTGACCCGTTCTTGGCCCTTTGGCCGTGAATATTTGCCGAGACTGAGGCCAAGTTCGTCGCTGCCGGGCAGCGCATTGCCCCCCTCCACCGATGGCGGGTCCAGGAGCGTCACACTGAGCACGTCATGGACGCCCTCGATCGGTTCCTCCTCGAACACGACACCTGGCTCGCCGCCGAGCGAGGTCTGGCGGGCAACACCCGCACCGCCTACCGGCGGGACCTCGCCCGCTACGCCGCCTTCCTGCGCCGCCACGGCTTCGACGACCCCTCGACGATCGGCGAACACACCGTGGCGGCCTACGTCGACCACCTGAAGGGCGCCCGTGACGAGGACGGGCGGGCCCGGTTCTCGCCCTCCACCGTCGCCCGCGCGCTGGTCGCCGTCCGCTCGTTCCACCGCTTCTGTGTGGCCGAGGGGTATCTCCCCAGCGATCCCAGTGAGGACGTCGGCGCGCCCCGCGTGCCCCAGGGCGTCCCCAAGGCCTTGACGGTGGAGGAGGTCGAGCGCCTCCTCGATGGGGTGACGGGCGACGACGCCACGGCCCGGCGCGACCGGGCGATCGTCGAGACGCTGTACGCCACCGGGATGCGCATCAGCGAGCTCGTCGGTCTCGATCTCGACGCCGTCGACCTCGACACCGGATTCGTGCGGGTCATGGGCAAGGGTTCCAAGGAGCGCCTCGTTCCGCTCGGCTCCACGGCGCGCGACGTGCTCGACGCCTACCTCGACGGCGGTCGCCCCGACCTCGTGCCAGCGCGCTTCGCCCGGCGAGGTGATGCCGACGCCGTCTTCCTCAATGCGCGGGGTGGACGGCTCACGCGCCAGGGGTGCTGGAAGATCATCCGCCGCCATGCCGCCCGCGTCGGCCTCGACGACCGGCTGAGCCCCCACGTGCTGCGGCACTCGTGTGCGACGCACATGCTCGAGCGGGGGGCCGACCTTCGCGTCGTCCAGGAGCTGCTCGGCCACGCCCGCATCTCGACCACGCAGGTCTACACGAAGGTCACCACGGAGCGGCTCAGGGCCGTCTACGAGGCCGCGCACCCGAGGGCCCGTCTGGCGGAGTCGGCATTCCCAGGCGACCGCAGCCCCTGAACGTCGTACACTTGAGCCATGGCCCAAGACACCCATTCGGCGTTGCGCGCCCAACTCGAAGAGGAGCGCACGCGCGTCCGCGATCAGCTGGCGCAGTACGGCTACGGGGAGCCGGGGTCGCTGAGTTTCGACGAGAACTTCGCCGATTCCGGCCAGGTGACGGCCGAGCGGGGCGAGGTGGAGGCCCTGGTCGGCTCCCTCGCCGAGACGCTCGAGGACGTCGAGCACGCCCTGGCGAAGTTCGACGACGGCACCTACGGGCTCTGCGAGTCGTGCGGGAACGCCATCAACGAGGCCCGTCTCGAAGCCAAGCCGGCCGCGCGCCTCTGCATCGACTGCGCGTCCAAGCGTCGCTGACCGCAGCCTTCCGCATCTCATGAGTCTCCAGGACGCGCTCATCCTGTACGGCGCGCTGATCGTGGCGGTGATCCTCCACGAGATCAGCCACGGCGTGGTCGCCCTCTACTACGGCGACGACACGGCGAAGCAGGCGGGGCGTCTGACCCTCAACCCGATCCCGCACGTCGACCCGGTCGGGTCGGTGCTCCTCCCCGGCATGGTGATCCTGGCGAACACGGCGCTCACCCTGACGGGTGCCAGCGCTGGGATCCTCCCCGTCCTGGGATGGGCGAAGCCGGTACCCGTGAATCCCGCCCGCCTGCGCAACCCGCGGAGCAACATGCTCTTCGTCGGCCTCGCCGGGCCGTTCACGAACTTCGCCCTGATGCTGGCCGCCGCCTATGGGGCCCGGGTCCTCCTCGGCGATGGGGGTCTCGCCTTCGACATCCTCTTGAACTTCGCGTTCGTGAACCTCTTCCTGGGCATCTTCAACATGCTGCCGATTCCGCCACTCGACGGGTCGTCGCTCATCGAACGGGTGCTTCCCGAGCGGCATCTGGGCGCCTGGTATCGGTTCCGGCCCTACGGGTTCCTCGTGATCTTCGCCGGGTTCTTCTGGTTCGACCTGTTCGGCAAGATCATCGATCCCTTCGGCACCCAGTTGGCGGAGTTCATCGTCTCGTGACGACGGCGGAGCCGGCATGAAGGCCCTCCACCTGGCGAAGCGCTTCTTCACATCCCTGGTTGCTCGTCCACCGACGGCGGAGGAGGAGGCGTGGGTGGCCGAGCGCCTGCTCCCGGGCGAGTTCGAGCTCTGGCAGCGCCAGACCCGCTACGACCGCCGTCACACCTACGGCGTCGCCCGGATGGTCGAGAGCGAACTCACGGGGACGCCCGACGCCGGCGGGCCGTGGCCAGCGGCGGCGTTGCTCCACGACGTCGGGAAGGTGGAGGCCCGCCTCGGCCTCGTCGGGCGGGTGATCGCCACCCTGGCGATCGCCGTGCTCGGACGCGATCGGGTCGCTCGGTGGTCGGAG
>DATLFW010000354.1:0-4051 GCA_035540775.1 Acidimicrobiia bacterium | reverse complement strand
GCCTGGGTGCTCTTGCCCACCGCGTCGCCGCCCTCGAGGACGACGAACCGTCCCCTCGTCACCCGCCGTTCTCCTCGCCGTTGGCGGGATGGCGGGCGCTCGCCGTCGCCGCTTGGCGGGCACGATGCACGTCGAGGGCGGCCAGCGCCCCGGCCACGATCACCACCACCCCACCCAACCACAGCGCAAGACGGACGCCGGGGATCTCCACGCCGAGCCCGAACACGTCGATGTGCCCGTCGAACCACCGGTCGCTGAACGAGCCGAAGACGCCCGCCAGCAGCGGCCAGACCGTCAGCGAGATCACGATCGTGAGGCGCACGACGGTGTAGAGAGCGGCGAAGGTCCGCCCCCGCAGCTCGTCGTTCACGTGCTCGTGGAGGAGCGTGAACCCGGCGACGTATCCGGAGGCGGCCAGCAGGCCGAACACGCCGACGATCGCCACCGCCAGGCTGAGCTGGCCGACCGAGGCCACGGCGAGGATCGAGATGCCCGACCCGACCAGCCCGACGAGGAACGCCAGCTCACGCGGGAAGAACCGGGCGATGGTCGAGAGCCCGATGACGCCGATGGCGGCGCCGACCCCCATGCCGGTCATGAGGAGGCCGAAACCGGCCGCGTCGGAGTTCAACAGCTGGTTCGTGTAGACGGTCCCGAGGGGGATGACGGCCGCCCCGCCGAGCAGGCCGGCGCCGAGGCCGAGCATGACCGCCCGCACGAGGTGCTGCGAGGTGATGAACCGCAGCCCCTCACCCAGTTCCCGGAAGCCGGCCCCCCAGTCGACGCGCCGACGGCCGGCCTTGGGACGCCGCGGCAGCGACACGGTGAGGATCAGCACGGCCGAAGTGATGAACGTGAGGCTGTCGAGCCAGAGCGCCAGGAACTCCTGGTTGATGTTGACGAAGTCGACGATCCCCGAGTCACGCAGCCGCTCGGCCACCGCGGCGAGGGAGGCGAACAGCGCCGAGCCGATGGGGAAGGTGCCGAACCCGGCGACCATTCCGAGCGAGTTGGCGGCCACCAGGCGGTCGGCCGGCACCAGGTTGGGGACCGAGGCGTCCTTGGCCGGTGTCCACAGCAGGGTGAACACCTCCAGCACGAACGACGCCACGAACAGGCCGGCGACGGTGTCGACGAAGGGCAGGAACGCGACCACGGCCGCCCGGCCGAGATCGCAGCCGACCATGAGATGGCGCCGGTCGAGCCGGTCGGCGATGACGCCTCCCGCCGGTGCCAGCAGGAACCCCGGCAGCATCCGTGCGACCATGACGAGGCTGACGGCGGCCTCGGGGCGGTCGGAGACCTGGGTGGCGATGGCGAGGATCGCCACCAGGCCGATCCAGTCGCCGATGCTGGACACGACCTGGGCCATCCAGAGCCGGAAGTACGACGAGCTCCCGAAGACGCGCCAGGTGGTGCGGTCGGCGGGTGAGGCCTCGAACGGGTCGACCGGCCCGCCCGCCCGGACCTCCGGCTCCGACCCCGGCCTCCGGGGCTCGTTCACGTCACGACTCCGACGAGGCTCCGCCGGAGCGCTTCGACGACCCCTTCTTCGACGACGACTTCTTGCTCGACGCCTTCTTCTTCGACGTGCCCTTCTTCCGCGACGCCGTCTTCTTCCGGCGTCCGCCCGCCGGCGCCTTGGCCGCCCGCTCCGCGAGAAGGTGGAGCGCCTCCTCCATCTCGACGTCTTCGGGGGTGCGTCCCCGCGGGAGCGATGCGTTGACGGTTCCGTCGGTGACGTAGGGCCCGTAGCGGCCTTCGAGCACGCGGACGGGGGCGCCGCTGTCGGGGTGTTCCCCCAACTCCTTCAGGACGTTCGGTCCCCGCCGTCGGCCCTTCTTCGGCTGGGCCAGGAGTTCGCGAGCCTGCTCCTCGGTGATGGTGAAGATCTGCTCCTCCGACTCGAGACTGCGCGTGTCGGTGCCCGCCTTGATGTAGGGCCCGAAGCGGCCGTTCTGCGCCGTGATCTCGGTGCCGTCGGCCGCCGTCCCGACCACGCGGGGCAAGGCGAGGAGCGCCAGAGCCTCGTCGAGCGTGAGAGTGGCGGGGTCCATCGAACGGAACAGGCCCGCCCGGGGCGGCTTCGGATTCTCGTCGGTCGCCTCCCCGAGCTGCACGTACGGCCCGAAGCGGCCGTGCCGGACGCTGACCGGGAGCCCCGTCTCCGGGTCGTCACCGAGGACGGTCGGCTCGCCGGCGCCCTTCTCCAGCAGCTCGACGGCCCGCTCCAGGGTCAGCTCGTCGGGGGCGATGTCTTCGGGGATGGATGCCCGGTCCTCGCCCCGCTGCAGGTAGGGGCCGTACCGGCCGACGCGCACCACGACGTCGTTCCCGTCCCCGTCGGCACCGATCGGGATGGAGTTGACCTCTCGGGCGTCGATCTCCGGGAGGTGGTCGGCGACGAGCTTCTTCAACCCGACCTGGCCGTTCCCGAAGTAGAAGCGGTGGAGCCACGGGGCCGCCTCGATCTCGCCCCGCGCGATCCCGTCGAGGTCTTCCTCCATCCGAGCCGTGAAGTCGTAGTCGACGAGCGAGTCGAAGTGACCTTCCAGCAGCTTGGTCACGGCGAAGGCCGTCCACGACGGCACGAGAGCGGAGCCCTTCTTGAAGACGTAGCCCCGACTCTGGATGGTCTGGAGCACCGAGGCGTAGGTCGACGGGCGGCCGATGCCCCTCGACTCCAACTCCTTCACGAGGCTCGCCTCGGTGTAGCGGGCGGGAGGCTGGGTCGCGTGGGCGGCCGTCTCGATCGAGCGGCAGTCGACCGCCTCGTTCTCCTCGACCGACGGGAGCCGTACCTCACGGTCCTCCAACTCGGCGTCGGGGTCGTCGGCGCCCTCGACGTAGGCCCGTAGGAACCCGGCGAACTCGATCGTCTTGCCCGACGCCGCGAACACCGTCGTGCGGTCGTCGTCGGTCGTGCCGCTCAGCCGGATCGACAGGCGCTTCCCGCGGGCGTCGGCCATCTGGCAGGCCACCGTCCGCTTCCACACCAGCTCGTAGAGCCGGAACTCGTCGGTGTCGACCTCGCCCCGCACGTCGTCGGGGAACCGGAAGACCTCGCCGGACGGACGGATGGCCTCGTGGGCTTCTTGGGCGCTCTTCACCTTCTTGCGGTAGACGCGCGGGGCGTCGGGGAGGAACTCGGCGCCGTACCGGGTGCGCACCTCGGTGCGAGCGGCCGCCACCGCCTGCTCCGACAGGTTGGTCGAGTCGGTGCGCATGTAGGTGATGTAGCCACGCTCGTAGAGCCGTTGAGCGACGGCCATGGTGCGGGCGGCGCTGAACCGCAGCTTGCGACCCGCCTCCTGCTGCAGCGTCGAGGTGATGAAGGGCGGGTACGGCGACTGGTGGTAGTCGCGGGACTCGACGGCGGCGACGGCGAAGTCGGCACCTTCGAGGCGGCGGCGCAGGTCGTCGGCGGCGGCCTCGTCGAGCGCCACGACGTCGGTGTCGCCGCGGAGCTGTCCCGTGGCGGCGTCGAAATCGCGGCCCGTCGCCAGCCGGGTGCCGTCGACCTCGACGAGCGTGGCCGTGAAGTCGACGTCGCGGGCGGAGAAGACACCCTCGAGGTCGTGGAAGGAGGCGGAGCGGAACGCCATGCGCTCCCGCTCACGCGCGACCACGAGGCGGGTGGCGACGCTCTGGACGCGCCCCGCCGACAGGCCCTGCATCACCTTCTTCCAGAGGACCTCGGAGACCTCCCACCCGACCAGGCGGTCGAGAACCCGGCGAGCCTCCTGGGCGTCGACGAGGCGGCGGTCGAGCTCGCGCCAGTTGTCGATCGCCTCGGCGATGGCCCGCTCCGTGATCTCGTGGAACACCATCCGGCGAACGGGAACGGCCTGCGAAGGCGACAGCACCTCGAGCAGGTGCCACGCGATCGACTCGCCTTCGCGGTCCTCGTCGGTGGCGAGATAGAGCTCGCTGGCGTCGGCGAGGTACTGCTTCAGCTTGCGCACCTGGTGGCGCTTTTCGGCCGGGACGACGTAGACGGGCTTGAAGTCGTTGTCGACGTCGACGCCGAGGCGCGCCCACGGTTCGCCCT
>DATLFW010000353.1:0-6695 GCA_035540775.1 Acidimicrobiia bacterium | reverse complement strand
TCGACCGCCTTCGTGAGGACGGGCAGGTGTTCTCCTTCTCCGCCGGTGCGTCGAGGTCGGAGGAGCGCAGCGGGCCGGAACGGGTCGCCCAGGGAATCGTCGACGCCTTCGGGTCGCTCGGCGGCATGGCGCGATGGGTGGTGGGACTCTGATGCTCGCACCCCGCGTGATCCGTGCGCTCTGGGGCGGCGTCGCCGCGCTCGGGCTCCTGGCTGGCCTGTGGTGGCTGCGTTCCTCTCTCCAGCCCGACGGCTACGAGCTGGTCGCCGTCTTCGACGACGTCGGCGACCTCGTGTCGCGCCACTCGGTGCAGATGGCCGACGTGCGCATCGGTGAGATCGGGACGATCGAGCTCACCGACGACTTCCGGGCCCGGGTGACCCTCCACGTCGATCCCGGCGTCCAGGTCCCCGTCGGGAGCACCGCCCTCCTGCGCACGACCAGCCTGCTGGGCGAGAAGTTCGTGGAGCTCCGGCCACCGTCGGTGGAGTCGGCAGCGTCGGGACCGTTCATGAAGGAGGGTGACGAGGTCCGCGATGCGCGGGCGGCCCCCGAACTCGAATTCGTCGCCGACACGGCGATCCAGCTGCTCGGGGCGATCCAGGGCACCGACCTGGCCGCCATGGTGGAGGCGGGAGGCGAGGGCTTCGGCGGGCAGGGGCCGGCCCTTCGGGCCCTGATCGGCGACCTCGGCACGGTCACCGGAACGCTCGCCGAGCGCAGCGACCAGCTCGTCCGCATCATCGACCGTTTCGATCGAGTGGCGGCCACGCTGGCCGGAGGGGGCGACGCCATCCAGGCGGCCCTCGACGAGCTCGCCGAGACCACCACCGTGCTCGCGCAGAACCGGGAGCGGGCCGTCGAGGCGCTCGAGCAGCTGGCGCGGATGGCACGGGCCCAGAACGCCGTCCTCGACGAGCACTTCGACGCGGTCCAGACCCAGATTCGCCAGGTCGACGCCATCGTCGGCCGCGTCGCCGACGCTCAGGACGACGTCGACTCGCTCCTCGTGTGGCTGGAGCGCTTCGTCGTCGGGATTCCCGACCTCATCCCGAACGACTTCACGAACGTCTTCCAGACGGTCGAACTCGACGAGACGCCCGACTGATGCTGCGCCGCCGCATCCTCCTCAACCTGGCCGTCTTCACCGCCGTGGCCGCCTTCATGACGTACTGGGCCGTCACCAACGTCATCTCGTTCGAGTTCATCGAGCGGCCCTACCGTGTGACCGCCGACTTCGAGAACGCCATGGGCGTCCTCCCGAACGCCGAGGTGACCTACCTCGGCACCCAGGTCGGCCTCGTCGAATCGGTCGACCGTCGCGACGATGCGGTCCGCGTCACGATGAAGATCGACCGGGGGAAGCGCATTCCCCGCGACACGACCGCCCACATCTGGCGCAAGAGCGCTCTCGGCGAGCAGTACATCGACTTCACGCCGGCGGAGGGGTACGACGGGGGCGGCCCGTACTTCGCCAACGGACAGCACGTGGCCATGGAGCGGACGGGGATTCCCATCGAGTTCGCCGACATGCTGCGGGCCGCCGACGAACTACTCAGTTCCATCGACCCCGCCGACTTGAAGGTGTTGACCCACGAGTTGGGAACGGCGCTGGTCGGCCGGGCTGACGATCTCCGCTCCCTGATCGTCGAGGGAGAGCGCTTCTCGGCGGCGCTCGCAGCTCGCACCGATGCCCTCGATCGTCTCGCCACCAACAACACGCGCTTGACCCGCGTCCTCGCCGACCACTCTCGGTCGTTGGAGCGTTCGGTCGCCTCCCTCCGAGCGGTGATGGAGAGCGTCGACGGCGTCAAGGGGGAGTTCGGGCCACTGGTGGATCGCGGCTCGGAATTGCTGGGCGAGCTGTTGCCGGTGATCCGCGATCACCGCGACAGCCTGGCGTGCCTGCTCGACGCCGTCGGCGAGGTGGTCCGCATCGGCAACACGCCCGCTCGCCTCGCCGGTCTCGAACGGCTCATCGAGGATCTCCCGCCGGCCAGCAACCAGCTGAAGGCGGCGACCGACATCGAGGAGGGGCCCGACGGGCTGCTCCACCAGTGGGTGCGTATGGATCTGGTCGACACCGAGGAGAACTCCGCCGTCGACCACGTTCCCAACAAGGAGACCCCGCCCGAGGTGAACGCCGTCCCCGCGTGCAACGTCGACTTCGGAACGACTTCGGAGGTGGGAGCGGCGGCGGTGGCATCGTCGGAGGCGGCGGCCGGACCGCCGGGGGAGCGTGACCGCGACGATTCCGCCGCCCCGCCGATTCCCCTCACGGCCGGGCTCGGAAGCGCGCTGATCGTGGGCACGACGTTCGCCCTGCGTCGCCGGAGGCCGGAATGAACGACAGCGACGACCTCTCGACTCCCGCTCCGGGGACGACGCGCCGCCCCGGGCGTCTGTCACGCCGCGGAGGAGAGCCGACCGACTCGGGTGGGGAGGGCACGGAGCGGGTCTGGCAGTTCCGCGCCCTGATCGCCGTCGGGGTCGCCGCCCTCGTGCTGGCGGCGACCACGGTGACGTTCGCGTCCCTCTGGCAGCAGGAGTCGGGGGACGCCGATCGCCTCCAAGCGATCCGGCGTTCATCGGGCGAGTTCGCGGACCGGTTCCTCACCATTCGCACGAACGAGCCCGAGGAATGGCAGGAGCGGGTGCTCGAACGTTCGACCGGCGCCTTCCGGCGGACCTTCGAGGAGGGCCTCGAGACCCAGTTGGTCCAGACCTTCTTTTCGCTCGAAGACGCCACGACCCGGGCGACGATCGAGGAGATCTTCGTCGGAGAGGTCGACGACCGAGCGGCCCACGTCGTGGTGCAGGCGGAGATCGCCACCACCCTCGCCGGCGAAGGCGGTGCGCCGGAAGGCCGGGGATCCGTGTCCGTCTACCTCGAACTCGACCTCGTGCACCAGGATGGCGACTGGCTCGTCGACGGCCTGAACAACCTGAACTTCGGCGCCACCCCCAGGGCTCGGACCACGACGTCGACGACTGAATAGCGCCGCCGAATCACACGGTTATACTCCCGCCCGATCACCGACCGATTGGACGCGGAACATGGGTCCCAGGGACACCGACGACGAACTCCTCGATGACGACGAGGACGGCGCCGACCTCGGCGACGACGATCTCGAGGACCTCGACGAGGGCGACCTCGACGAAGACAGCGACGACGACGACGACCTCGAGGTCGATCTCGACGGTGACCTCGACGAGGACCTCGACGAGGAGCTCGACGGCGACGACGTGGTGGTGGTGGCCGACGACGAGGACGACGCGTCCAAGGATGGCGACGACGAGGAGTCGGAAGACGGCGACGACGCCGTCGTCGACCTCGAGGAGGAAGACCAGCACCCCGACGACGTCGAACAGGCCCTCGACGTCCTCCTCGAACAGCAGATCTCCAGCGAGGACGAGGAAGACGACGAGGACGAGGAAGACGACGAGGACGAGGAGGAGGGCGGCGGAGGCCGCAAGGGCAAGGGAGGGGCGCGCAAGCGCATCCCAGGCAAGCAGCCCGGCGAGTTCACCTGCCGCTCGTGCTTCCTCGTGAAGCACCCCAACCAACTGGCCGACGCCAAGGCGATGCTCTGCAAGGACTGTGTGTGACGTCGGTGTACCGGCACCTGTTGGTCGGTACCGACGGTTCCGAGACCGCCACCGCCGCCGTGAAGCAGGCAGCCACCTTGGCGGCCGCGTTCGGTGCTCGCCTCACCGTGATGACCGTGTTCTCCGACGTCCCCGACCACGAGCTGGCGGAGGCGGGAGACCAGCTCCCGAGTGAGATGCGCTGGCAGATCACGGGAGCAGCCCAGGCCGAGGAGACGGCACAGCAGGGGGCACGGGTGGCGAAGGCGCTCGGCGCTGACGCCCACGCTCGGGTCGAACGGGGTCAGCCGGCCGAGGCCATCATCAAGGCACTCGACGTGGGCGACTTCGACCTCGTGGTCGTCGGATCCCGCGGGCTGAGCTCGCCGAGCCGGTTCCTGCTCGGGAACGTCCCGAACGCCGTCTCGCACCACGCCCCCTGCGACGTGGCGGTCATCCACACCGCCTAACCAGGCCTACCCTGGTCGCAGTGACCGATCTGTTCGTCGAACCCGCTTGGGTCGAGGTGGCTGCGCGCACCGACCTCGCTGCCGCTCCGGAAGCCGGTGTCCCGCGGCGGTGGGCCGTCGTCGCCACCGGGCTCCTCCTCGCTCTCGCCTTCCCGCCCTTCGACCTCGGGCCCCTCGCGCTCGTCGCCCCGCTTCCTCTGGTGATGCGATGGATGCACGCGCCGGGCGGCGCCCGACGGGCCGCCGTCGACGGCTTCATCGCCGGGGCCGTCTTCTTCGCAGTGCTGCTGGCATGGTCGTGGTACTTCGGCGTGGTTGCGTACTTCCCGTTCGTGATCGTCCTGGCGCTCTACTGGGCAGCCGCGGGGGGCCTCGTGGGCGCGCTGGCGTCACGCGGCGTCCGGGGACCGTGGGTCGTGGCGGCCGCCTGGGTGGTGTTCGAGGCGTTGCGCGGCCGGTGGCCGCTCGGGGGCTTCTCCTGGGGTGAGGTCGGCTACGCCTACCACGACGTTCCGGCCATGCGGTCCGTGGCCGCCTGGGGCGGTGTCCTGGCAGTGTCGTTCGTGTCCGTGCTCGTCACCGCCTGCCTCGCAGAGGCGATCGTGCGGTGGCGCGGCGGCGGCCGATCGGCGGCTCGCCGGCCCTTGTCGGTGGCGCTGGCGGCGGTCGCCGTCGTCGGTCTCGCCCACGTCGGCGTGCCCGAAACCCGCGACGCCGGAACACTCCGGGTCGCCATCGTCCAGGGCAACGACCGCAACCGGCAGCTGTCCGCCGGCGAGATCCGCGAGAGGTTCCTCCCCGAGAGCCATTTCGAGCTGGCCGGTGGTCTGGAGCGGCCCCTCGACCTCGTCGTCCTGCCCGAATCGAGTCTCGACGAGGACCCGCGCGTCGACCCGTCGCTGGACCGCCGTCTCGGCGCCCTCGCCCGCCGCCTCGACGCCAGCGTGCTGTCGAACGCCGCCGTCGAGATCGAGAACGGCGAGCGGCTCCACAACACCACCTTCTGGCACGACCCGTCCGGCGAACTCAGCGGTACCTACATCAAGCGCCACCTGGTGCCGTTCGGTGAGTACGTACCCGGGCGGCAGTTCCTCGGATTCGTCGACGAGCTCGACCAGATTCCCCGTGATCACGCCCCGGGATCCGAGCCGGCCATCTTCACCGTGCGCGGCGCAGGGGGGGAGGAGATCGACGTCGGGAACCTCATCTGCTTCGAGTCGGCCTTCACGGAGCTCGCTCGCGACTACGCCGCGGACGGGGCCGAGGTGCTCGTCGTCTCCACCAACAACCGATCCTTCCGCCGGTCTGCCAACTCCTCCCAGCACATCGCGATCGGACAGCTGCGAGCGGCCGAGACGGGCCGGTCGGTGGTGCACGCCGCCGTGTCCGGGCGAAGTGCGCTGATCGATCCCGACGGCGACGTCACGGCGACGACCGGGCTGTTCGAGCGGGCGACGCTCGACGGCATGGTGAGCGCCCGCACGGGTCGCACCCCGTACGTCGTGGCCGGCGACTGGGTCGTGCTGCTGGCCGGGGCGATCCTGGTGGGGGCGGCCTGGGCGGCTCGGAAGGGGAGCGGCTCGACCCCGAAGCGATTCGCCCGGTTCCGACCCCGTTCCTAGACTCGGGCGCGTGACCGATCACGACCAGAAGCCGCCCCTCGAACGTGCGGTCGAGGGACTGGTCTATGCCCCCATCGGCCTCGCCCTCTTCGCCCGCGACGTCCTGCCCCCGCTCTTCCAGCAGTTCGTGAACCGGGGACGCCAGGAGGTCGAGCAGGTGGCGGAGCGGGTCAATCAGCAGGTCAGCCAGGCCCGCGTCATCGGCCAGTTCGCCGTCAACATGGGCACGCAACAGGTGAAGCGTGAGGTGAACGAGCGTCTGGCGGGTGCGCGGGCAGCCGGCGAAGACCTCGCTCGCCGGAGCGGGCGCCAGGAGTCGAGCGAGCCGACGCGCCACAGCACCGGCGCAGACGACGGCAGCACGGCCGGTGCCCCGGGCGCTGCATCGTCGACGAACGGGAGCGCCCCAGCACCGAGCGGCGACGCGTCGCACCTTCCGATTCCCGACTACGACGAGCTGTCGGCCTCGCAGGTGGTCGACCGGCTGGCCGGCCTCGACGCCGGGGCCCTCGCCGCGGTCCGCGAGTACGAGAGTGCGCGGCGCCAGCGGAAGACGATTCTGACCCGGATCGACCAGCTGAGCGCCTGACGCCGACGTGGAAGCGGCCCGCTCGGCGACGCTCGACGATGTTCCCGCCATCGTCGAGTTGGCGACGCGGCTGCGCGAGCAGGTGGCGGCCTTCCGGGGATCGGACCTGTGGGCGGCCCGGGAAGCGAAGTCGGGCGATCTCACGCACGTCTACTCGGAATTGATCGCCGATCCACACGTTGACGTCGTGGTGGGCACGATCGACGACGTGGTGTTCGGGTTCGGGGTGGGGGAGCGGGAACGACTCGCCGACGGTCGCCTCCTCGGGGTCATCTCCGATCTCTACGTCGAGCCCGACGCTCGCGACATCGGCGTGGGAGAGGCCGTGGTCAGCGAACTCCTCGAACGCTTCCGCCGTGACGGCTGCGCCGGAGTCGACGCCTGGGCGCTGCCCGGGGATCGGAACACGAAGAACTTCTTCGAGAC
>DATLFW010000352.1:0-6320 GCA_035540775.1 Acidimicrobiia bacterium | reverse complement strand
GGATGGCGCTCCATGGAGCCGGACGGCCGCCGCGGGCGAGCGGCGGGCGGGGGATGCGTTGTTCGCCGCCCCGTCGAATCACCCCTCCGCCTCGGGTGCCGCGGCTTCGGCCTGCTCGGCGAGGGTGTCGAGCAGTTCGCGCATCCCTGCCGCCTTGAGGTCGGAGATCACCTTGCCGGGCGGCGTCTCGCCGTTCTCCCACTGCATCCAGATCGCCAGCAGATCGACCGGGTTGCCAGGGGCGCGCTCCATGCCGGGAGCCTAACGGGCGTCGCCCGGCCGACGACCGCTCGGGCCGGTACGCTGCGTGCCCACCGCCGCACTGAGCGGCGAACTTGGCCTCTGCAGCAGCGCATATCCCTGCACAAGGGGCCGAGAACGGGGACGGCGAGGAGGAAGCGTTGAACGAGCAGTACGCCACCTACTGGGAAGCGATCGCCGATGCGCTCCCCGACAAGACGGCCCTCGTGCACGGCGACGTGCGCCGGACCTGGGCCGAGTTCGACGACCGGGCGGCCCGCCTCGCCGCCGGACTCGCCGAGCTGGGCGTCGGCCACGACTCCAAGGTCGCCTTCTACCTCTACAACTGCTCCGAGTACATGGAGCTCGCCTACGCCTGCTTCAAGCTCCGGGCCGTCCACGTCAACGTGAACTACCGGTACGTCGAGGACGAGCTGCTGTACCTCCTCGACAACTCCGACGCCAAGGTCCTCGTCTTCCACGGCGCGCTGGGCGACCGGGTCGCCAACGTGCGCGACCAGGCACCCGGCCTGAAGGCCGTCGTCCAGGTCGACGACGGCTCCCCCGCCCTCGACGGCGCCCTGGCCTACGAGGACGTCATCGCCGGCCACGACCCCGCCCCCCGCATCGAACGCTCGGGCGACGACCTCTACTTCCTCTACACCGGCGGGACCACGGGCATGCCGAAGGCCGTGATGTGGCGGCAGGAGGCGCTGTTCGGGGCGACGATGCCCGCCGCCTACCTCCTGCGCGGCGTTGCCCCCATGCCCGAGACGCCCGAGGATGCGGCGCGGGCGGCGGTCTCGCTCCACGAGCTTGGCAACGCCGCCGTCCACCTCCCCGCCTCGCCGCTGATGCACGGCACCGGCTTCTTCACCACGCTCCAGACCATGACGGGCGGCGGCGCGTGCGTCACCCTCACCGATCGCAGCTTCGACCCGCACGAGCTGTGGCAGACCGTGCAGCGGGAGAAGGTGAGCACCATCGCCATCGTCGGCGACGCCTTCGCGAAGCCGATGGTGCGGGCGCTCGAGGAGGCCGAGGCGAAGGACGATGCCTACGACCTCTCCTCGGTGCAACTGATCATCTCGTCCGGCGTGATGTGGACGGCTCCCGTGAAGCAGGCGCTCCTCGACCGGGGCAGCATGCTCCTCTACGACTCGCTCGGCGCCAGCGAGGGCGTCGGGTTCGCGGCGTCGATCAGTGCGCCGGGCGCCGAGGTGACGACGGCGAAGTTCTCCGTCGGCGAGCACGCCACCGTCATCACCGATGACGGCCGCGAGGTCGAGCACGGGTCGGGCGAGATCGGGATGCTGGCGGTGAGCGGCCCGATCCCGTCGGGCTACTACAAGGACGAGGCGAAGACGGCTGGAACGTTCAAGGAGATCGGGGGCAAGAAGTGGTCGATCCCCGGCGACTTCGCGACCATCGAGGCCGACGGGACGATCACGCTCCTCGGGCGCGGCTCGGTGTGCATCAACACGGGCGGTGAGAAGGTGTACCCGGAGGAAGTGGAGGAGGCCGTGAAGGCCCACCCGGCCGTCGCCGACTGCAACGTCGTCGGCGTGCCCGACGAGAAGTGGGGCGAGGCGGTCACGGCCGTCGTCGCCCTCCAGCCCGGCGTCGCGGCCGACGAGGAGGAACTCCTCGCTGCCGTGCGGGAGCACCTGGCCGGCTTCAAGCGGCCGAAGCACCTCATCGTCGTCGACGAGATCATGCGAGGCCCGGCTGGCAAGGCCGACTACAAGTGGGCGCGCGCCCTGGCCGAGAAGCGACTCACCGAGGCGTGACGGCAGGCCAGGGCGGCGTCCGAGTCGCCGACGGGCGGCCGGGGAGCCGCGGCACCCTCGTGTGGCGGGGGCTGACGCGACGGTGCCCGGCATGTGGGCAGGGCGGCCTCTTCCGGCGCTGGTTCTCCATGGTCGAGCACTGCCCCTTGTGCGGGCTCAGGTTCGAACGCGAGCACGGCCACTGGGTGGGCTCGCTCGGGATGAACACGGTCATCTCGTTCGGCGTGCTGCTCGTGGTGCTCGTCATCGGGATCGTCGCCACCGCCCCCGACATCGCCGTCGGGCCGCTGGTGGTGACGGCGGGGGCGACGGCCGTGCTGACGCCGCTCCTGGCTTTCCCGTTCACCCGCACGCTCTGGACGGCGATCGACATCGCCATGCGCCCCCTCGAACCGGGCGAACTGCGCGGCCTCGACGAGGACTGAGACGCGGCGACGGCGCCCCGAGGGGCGCCGTCGCCTTCGTTCCCAGCTTGTATGACGTACGGGGCGCTACTTGCCGACCTTGGCGAGGATGTCGCGGGCCGACAGGATGAGGACGTCCTCACCGTCGATGGTGATCTCGGTGCCGCCGTACTTCGAGTAGACGACGGTGTCGCCGGCGGCGACGTCGAGAGGGATGATCTCGCCGGTCTGCTCGGAGCGGCGACCCGGGCCGACGGCGATGACCTCCCCCTGCTGCGGCTTCTCCTTGGCAGTGTCGGGGATCACGAGACCGCTGGACGTCGTCTCCTCGGCCTCACTGGGCCGTACGACGATCCGGTCCTCGAGCGGCTGCAGGTTCATCGAGTGTTCCTCCTGTACGGAGTGACAGACCGTTGTATGTGACGGACACGAGTTTTAGCACTCTCAGGCCGGGAGTGCTAACCGCGCCCCCCACTCTCCCCGCCCCTCTCCCGTCTTGGGGGAGTTGTGACCGCATCGCGAGCAGAAGTCCCCCAAGACGTGCAAGAGGACGAGAGGCCGCCGGGCGTCAGCCGATCGTCGGGAGACGCAGCCCGGGAGTCGCCCCGGACGTGAGCGGCGTCGGGCCGTCGGCCACGAACCGCCGCCAGCCGGCCGCTGCGATCATCGCCCCGTTGTCGGTGCACATCGCAGGCGACGGCCGCACGGCGCGCACCCCCCGCCGCTCGCACTCCTCGCCAACCCGCTCCCGCAAGCGGCGGTTCGCCGCCACGCCGCCGCCGATCACGACGGTCGGGGCTCCCACCTCCTCGGCCGCCCGCATGAGCTTGGTGACGAGGACGTCGACCACTGCCTCCTGGAAGGACGCCGCCACGTCCTCGGTGCGTTCCTCAGGGTGCGCCTTCACGTGGTTGATCACGGCCGTCTTCAGCCCCGAGAACGAGAAGTCGTACGACTCGTCGAGGAGGGGCCTCGGAAAGGCGATCGCCTGCCGGTCGCCCTCGGTCGCCAGGCGGTCGATCACCGGCCCACCTGGGTAGCCGAGGCCGAGCAGGCGGGCGACCTTGTCGTACGCCTCGCCAGCCGCGTCGTCGACCGTCTGGCCGAGGAGGCGGTACCGGCCGTGGTCTTCCATCGACACGATCATCGTGTGGCCGCCCGAGACGAGCAGCACGACCATGGGCGGTTCGAGGTCGGGCTCCTCGAGGAAGGCCGCGTAGAGGTGCCCCTCCATGTGGTTCACGCCGATGTACGGGACACCGAGGGTCAACGCCAAGGCCTTGCCGGCGCTCACCCCGACGAGAAGGGCCCCAGCCAAGCCGGGTCCGTCGCACGCGGCGACAGCGTCGATCTCGCCGAGCGCAAGACCAGCCCGCTCCACCGCCTCCGCCAGCACCGCGTCGACGACCTCGACGTGGGCACGCGAGGCGATCTCGGGCACCACGCCCCCGAAACGGGCGTGCAGGTCGACTTGGCTGGCGACGACCGACGACAGCACCTCGCGGCCGTCGACCACCACGGCGGCCGCCGTCTCGTCGCACGAGGTCTCGATTCCGAGGATCCGCACGGCTGTCGGTCTACCAGTCGCCGGAGATCGCCTCGAACACGGTCGTACCGAGGACACGCGCCTCGATGCGGGCGAGGCGGCGGCGGTACCCGGGGGTGTCGACGTGATCGGCCCACATGACAAGGGCGTCCTCGTTGGTTTCCTGGTAGTAGTTCCGGCGGATCCCGACCGGCATGAACCCGAACGTCCGGTAGAGCCCCTGCGCCACCTTGTTGTGCACCCGCACCTCGAGGGTGAGGCTGGTCGCCCCCCGCCGGATGGCCTCGCGAACGAGCCCCAGCAGCAGGCGGGTGCCGACGGCCTGCCCCTGCCAGTCGGGGTCGACGGCGATGGTGGTGATGTGCCCGTCGTCGCCGCTCATCATCACACCTCCGTACCCGACGACGTGTCGGCCCGATTTGGCCACGAAGTAGGCACGGCTCGACGAGAGGGCGAGTTCACTGAGGAACAGCGACATGCTCCACGGGCGCGGGTACACCTCGCCCTCGATGCGCACCACCGACTTCAGGTGGCGGCGCTGCATCGGGCCGACCGTGATGTCGAGACCCTGCTGGTCAGGGTTCGCGGCCACCGCCACTCCTCACGACGTCGACCCGCTCCACTGCATCTCCGCATCGCTCTTGCGGAGATAGAGCGGCTCCACTGCGCCCGGCTCCACCCATTGTCCGTCCGCACACCGCTCCACCGCCACCTCCACGAGCGAGCGGGGGCTCGGGTGGTCGAACGACGACGGCGCGACCGGGATACCCGGGCGAGTGAGCAGCGACTCGGGCAGGAGCCGGGAGCCGTTGCCGACGAGCAGCACCGTCTCACCCTCGCCAGCCCACGCCTCGACCTCGCTGGCCACGACGTCGGGGGGCGCAACGCGTTCGGCGGCCAGAGGTTCGAGCCGTCCGCCCGCCGCCCGGTACGCCGCCCGGTACACCTCGCTGCGGCGGGCGTCGGTGACGGCGACGACGACGCCGGTGACGTGTCGCACCGGCAGCGCCACCAGTTCGAGGCTCGACACCGGCACGACGGGACGCCCGAGCGACGCCGCCATCACCTTCGCCGTGGTGAGCCCGACGCGCAGCCCCGTGAAGAGGCCGGGTCCGATGCCGAGGGCGAAGGCGTCGACGTCGCGTACGTCGACACCGGCCTCCCGAAGGACGTACTCGACCGCCGGCGCCAGCTGCTCGGCGTGGCGCCGGCCGCCGGTGAGGCGCACCTCGGCCAGGACTCCGGCCTCGCCGCCGACGGCGACGGCGACCTGGGCCGTCGACGTGTCCATCCCGAGGATCAGCACGGGTCGTCCTTCCACGCGGCCAGCGCCGCTTCCAGTTCACCGGCCCGCTCCGTCCATCTGCCCCTCGGCGTGAACGTCATGCGCCGCTCGTCGGCGGTGTCGCCCGGCTCGATCGTCACCTCGAGGCGGTCGGGCGGGAGGGCCGCCGCCACTCGATCCCCCCACTCCACGACGGTGACCACGTCCGGGTCGAGCACTTCCTCGAAACCGATGTCGTAGAGGTCGCCCAGCCCGTCGAGGCGGTAGACGTCGACGTGGGCGAGCGGGAGGCGACCCTCGTAGGGACGAACGATCATGAACGTCGGGCTGACGACGGGTTCGTCGACACCGAGGCCGCGGGCGATGCCCTGCACGAGCGCCGTCTTCCCGGCGCCGAGGTCGCCTTCGAGCAGCACGGCGTCGCCGCCCTCGAGGAGGGGGGCGAGGGCCGCCCCGATGTTGCGGGTGTCGTCGACTCCGCCCGAGCGCAGGTTCACGCAGCCCCCTGTGACGCCAGGATCCGCTTCACCCGGACGAAGTCAGCCCGCATCTGGGCCAGCGCCTCGCCGCGCCCGCGCAGCACGGCCGCCGGGTGGAACGTCGGCACGAGCACGGACCCCTCGCGGAACGGGTACTCCCGCCCCCGCACCTTGGTGATCCCGTCCTTGGTCTCGAGCAGGAGCTTGGTTGCGAAGTTGCCCAGGCTCACGACCACCCGGGGACGAATGTGGGCGATCTGGGCCTCGAGGAACGGGCTGCACGCCTCGATCTCGTCGGGCTGGGGGTCGCGGTTGCCCGGCGGCCGGCACTTCACGACGTTGGCGATGTAGACGTCGTCGCGCGTCAGCCCGATGTCCTCGATGAGCTTCGTGAGCAGCTGGCCCGCTCGCCCGACGAACGGCTCCCCCTGCTCGTCCTCGTCCTTCCCGGGACCCTCGCCGACGAACATGAGGTCGGCGTCCGGGTCGCCGACGCCGAAGACCACCTGCGTCCGCCCGTCGGCCAGACGACACGCGCGGCAGGCGAGCGCGGTTGCCCGCAGCTGGTCCCACGAC
>DATLFW010000351.1:0-2119 GCA_035540775.1 Acidimicrobiia bacterium | reverse complement strand
CGTCACGGCGCACCTCGATGCACCCGATCGCCTGGACGCCATGAGAAGGATCGTCCCGTCCGGGCTGATGGGTCGCCACGCCCTGAGCCACGTCGACTTCCTCGACCACTTCTCCGGGCACCTCCCTCCCCGTTACTGGAGCAGCCACCGGCCGCCGGGGACGGCCGCGACCGGGCCGGACTACGAGGCCGAGCTTCGAAAGGTGCTGGCCGAGGGGAGGCTCGCCGAGCTCAACCGCTGGATGAAGCGCCCGCAGTTCGCCGACCCGGGGCGAGAACTGCCTTTTCGGACCCTCGCCGGGGAGCACGATGTCAAAGCCTTCTTGGACGACTGCTCGCACTCGGCGGGGGAGTGTGCATCGGGACGGTACCGCCGGCTCGCTCCCCGACCGTGGTTGGACGGACTCCACTGCTGGTGCACGGAGGCGGCGCCCTCGCTCAGGTCGTCGGATCGCTGCTGAGGACAGCCGCCAGCCTCAGCCGATCGTCAGTGAGAACCCTCACCCGGGCGCAGCCGCACGAGCGGGGGACGGCCCGCCGTTGACGGGCCCGGGGCCATCGGTCATGCGCTGCTCCCACCCTCGACGCGCCGCATCACCGGGCTCGAGGAGACCCCGTGGAGCACCACCGACACCAGGATGACAAAGACCCGATCGACCAGGCGAGGTCGGCACCCGGGAACTCGGCGGCTCCGAGGCCGTGCGCCAGGTAGAAGATCGACCCGATCCCCCGGATGCCGAAGAAGGCGATCACCGCCCGCCGATCGTCGGCACCAAGGAGCCGTGACGAAAGCCGAGGACATCTACCGAGCCCGACGAGAAAGGGGCCCCAGCGCTACTGCTGTGGCACGGCGAGTCGTCCGGAGAAGCGGAGATCCTCGGCCGATGTACCGATCATCCCGAGCAGCCGGTCGCGGCTCGCTTCGGCGTCGCGGACCAGCGCGGCACGGTCGACGTTGACGAGCTCGCCCCCCGACTTGCGCAGGACACCGTCGACAACCACGGTGTCGACGTCGGCGACCGAGGCGTAGGCGACGACTGCGCCGAGGTGCGACGCGACCGGGCGCAGCCGGTCCAGCGACACCACCGTCAGGTCCGCCCTGGCGCCGCCGACGATCGTGCCAATCTGGTCCTCCAAGCCGGCCGCCAACGCGCCGCCGATCGTGGCGGCGCGGAGGGCGTCCCGGACGCCATAAGGCGCCGGCGCCTCCGCCTCCCCGGCGCCAGCGGCGGCGAAGGCGGCCCCGCGCTGGACGGTCATGAGCGTCCGCATCTCCGTGAAGAGGTCGAGGCCGTACTCGAACTCGTTGTCGGAGCTGATTGCCTCCTGGATGCCGTGGCGGTTCGCCGCGACGACAGGCGTGACGGGGGCGAGCCCGTAGTGCGGATCAGAGCGGGGCACGAGGGCGACCGCGGCGCCCCACGCCGCCAGGGCTCTCCACTGCTCGTCGCTGAGCCCGGCGCAGTGGTCGAGCACGATGTGGGGGCCGAGCAGGCCCGAGGCCAGCAGTTCGTCGATGTTCTCGACCCAGAACCCGAACTCGGCAACGGCGCCGAAGCCGTGGTCCTTGGCGAACTGCCAGCCGCCCAGCGTCGGGGTCACCTCCATCAGGCGCAGCGTGATGCGGGGGTCGGAGCCGAAGCGGTCGCGCAGGCGGAGCAGGTTCTGCTGCACGTGGTCACCGGGCTGACCAAAACCGACGCCTGCGGCGTGCACGGCCCGGATGCCCGACTGTTGCAGCGCTTCCACGGCGGCATCGCTGTGCTCGGGCGTCCGAGCGTTGTGGCAGTTGTCGACGATCGTGGTCACGCCCTGCTCCAGGGCGCGCAGGGCGGTCACGCGTTGGCCGATGGCGATGTCGTCAGGCGTCATCAGGGGGCCCAGCATCCCGTGGGTCAACGTCATGTAGTCGTAGAACCCGCTGTCGGGCGACACGCCGCGCAGCGCGCCCTCCCACGCGTGGACGTGGCTGTCGACCAGCCCGGGAATCACGACGGCGCCGGTCGCGTCGATACGAAGGGCATCATCAGGCGCGTCGGCAGCGGCGTCCATACCAAGGGCGGCGATGCGGCCCTCACGGACAACGACGTCCCCGACGAGGTCGCCGTCTGGGCCCATAG
>DATLFW010000350.1:0-4745 GCA_035540775.1 Acidimicrobiia bacterium | reverse complement strand
AGGTGATGAACCTGGTGTCGCTGCTGGTGCTGCCGGCGGTGATCTCGCTGCGCGACGACCCGATCCGGTTCGTGATCGCCGGGGTCGCCCTGGTGGTGCTGCTCGCCGCCATCGCCTTCTCGAAGCGCGGGGGCGCCACGGTGGTGGGCGAAGCCGGAGAGGCGGGCGAGGCCGGGGAAGCCGACGAGCCCGACCCGGAGCCTGAACCGATCCTCGTGTGAACCGAACCCCTACCCGGACGCACGCCCCGCCCATGACCACACGACCGAGGGCTCCCGCGTTCCGTATCGTGGCGGGATGAGCGGGCCCGTGACACGAGACGGCACCGTCGTCGAGGCGCAACCACAGTCGCGCGCGGCCGGCGACGTCGAGATCCTCGAGGCGCGCGAGGCACAGGTCGGGGCGCTTCCCGTCCGGCGGGCCCTCCCCCGTCGAACGCACCGCACGGTCGGCTCCTGGTGCTTCGCCGACCACATGGGCCCGGTGACCGTGACCCCCGACGCGGGCGTCGACATCGCACCCCACCCGCACATCGGCCTCCAAACCGTCACATGGTTGGTCGCCGGCGAGATGTTGCACCGCGACAGCCTCGGGTCCGAGCAAGTGATCCGGCCGGGTCAGCTCAACCTGATGACGGCAGGACTCGGCGTCGCCCACTCGGAGGAGGCGACCGGCCGCTACGCCGGCGAACTCCAGGGCGTGCAGTTGTGGGTCGCGCAACCGGAGGCGACGCGGCACGGCGAGCCGGACTTCGAGCACCACGCCGAGCTCCCGGCGATCGACGTCGGCGACGCCACCGTGACCGTGCTCGTGGGTTCGCTGGCAGGCGTCACGTCGCCGGCGAGGCGCGATACCGAGCATCTGGGGACGGATCTTCGTCTCCGGTCGGGCGTCGCCCCACTTCCCGTCGAACCCGCCCACGAGCACGCCCTCCTCGTGATCGAGGGCCGGGTCGAGGTCGAAGGCACGACCGTGGAGCCGGGCCGCCTTGCCTATCTCTCCCCGGGCCGGGACGGCATCGAGTGCCGGACCGACACCGGCGCGCATGCGCTCCTACTCGGAGGCGTGCCCTTCGCCGAACCGATCAGGATGTGGTGGAACTTCGTGGCGCGGACCGACGACGAGATGACGGCGGCACGCGAGTCCTGGGAAACCGGCGACGGCCGCTTCGGGGCGGTCGCATCCCCGCTCCCGCTCATCCCAGCGCCGCCGCTGCGCTGACGGTCGCAGCGGCCGAGGGCGTCGTCGTCACAACGGCGCTCCGCGCACGTCGTACCGGTGTCACATTCCCGACAAGGAGAGACACCGTGACGATCGTCCGCATGCGGCGAGCTGCGCTCGCCGCCCTCACGCTGGTCGCTGTTGCGACCCCCGCCCACGCCGTTGTCCGCACCCCGCACGACGTCGGCGGTATCCAGAGCACCGACTGCACCGTGGTGTTCGACGGGAACGACTGGTGCACGTTCGTCTACGACGGCGAATCGGTCGCCACGGACGCCCAGGCGTACGGCGGGTGCGTCTCCCTGCGAGTCCAGACGCTCAGCGGCAAGACGTACGGCGGCCCGTACTGGTCGCGTTGTGGCGGCTTCCTGGTTGCCGCCGGCGAGTACCACGGTGACTTCTCGGTCCCCGTCCGAGAAGGGACGGTGTTGCGGTGCCGCGTGATCAGCGACGGCACCGGCGTCGCGGCCTGCGGCTGACGCTGAGCGTTACGCTCCCCCGCATGGAGGGAGCCATCGTCTTCGTCACCGGAGCCGGATCCGGCCTGGGCGCCGCCATCGCCCGGCGGTTCGCCGCCGACGGCGCCCGGGTCGTGGTCAACGACGTGAGCGAGAAGGCCGCTGAAGCGGTGGCCGGAGAGATCGGGGGCGATCCCGCCGTCTTCGACGTCACCGATTCGGCCGCCTTCGACGCGGCCGTCGACGACGTCGTCGCCCGCCACGGCCGTCTCGACGTCATGGTCAACAACGCCGGGGTGATCCTCGACCGACCCGACGTGATGGAGCGCGCCTTCGCCGCCCAGATGGCGGCCATGGAAGGCAAGCGTCCCGACCCCGTCCGGGCGTTCTCGACCCTGTCTGACGCCGACTTCGACCGCCTCATGAGGATCCACGTCTACGGCACCTTCTACGGGACCCGGGCGGCGCTGCGCCACATGGAAGAGGCCCGCAGTGGCGCCGTCGTGAACCTGTGCTCGATCTACTCGTCGGTGGGGTCGAGCGTGCAGCCCGAGTACGCCGCCGCCAAACACGCCATCGCCGGGCTGACCCGTTCGGCGGGCGTCGAGGTCGCGCCCCTCGGGATCCGGGTCAACGCCGTGGCGCCCGGGTTCATCGACACCCCGCTCCTCGACCCCGTCGAGGCGGCCAAGCCCTTCATCCGGGCCCAGATCCCTGCCGCCCGCTTCGGCACGGCCGACGAGGTGGCCGAGATGGTGCGCTTCCTCGGCGGCCCGGAGGCGTCGTACTGCTTCGGGGAGATCCTCGGCCTCACCGGCGGCTGGGTCGCCTGATCGCAGACCGGGTGCCGCGCTCCGCCGTGGAGATCGAGCGGAAGCGGCGCAGGCGCAGGCTGTTCGTCACCACGAAGACGCTCGAGAACGCCATGGCCGCCCCCGCAATCAACGGGTTGAGGAACCCTGCGGCGGCGAGCGGGAGGGCGGCCACGTTGTAGGCGAACGCCCAGAACAGGTTCCCCTTGATCGTCGCCAGGGTCCGCCGCGACAGGCGGATGGCGTCGGCAGCAGCCCGGAGGTCGCCGCGGACGAGCGTGAGATCGCTGGCCTCGATCGCCACGTCGGTCCCCGTCCCCATCGCCAACCCCAGGTCGGCCTGGGCGAGCGCAGCGGCGTCGTTGACCCCGTCGCCCACCATCGCCACCACCCGGCCGTCGCCTTGCAGCCGCTTCACCACGTCGACCTTGTCCTCGGGCATCACCTCGGCGATCACCTCGTCGACGCCGACGGCGCTGGCCACGGCGCGGGCAGCGCGCTCGTTGTCGCCGGTGAGGAGGACGGGTCGCAGGCCGAGTTCCCGAAAACGCTCGACCGCCTCCGCGGAGGTCGCCTTCGGCGTGTCGGCGACGACAACCAGCCCCCGCACCTCGCCGTCCCAGGCCACGAAGACCGGCGTCCGCCCGCGTGACTCCGCCTCCGTGGCAGCGGTCTCGACGGCGGCGGGCGGCGCCAGCCCCCAGTCGGCCAGGAAGCGACGGCGACCAGCGACGACGGCCCGCCCGTCGACGACGCCCTCGACGCCGAGACCCTGGGAACTCCGGAACGCCTCGACGGGAGGCAGTGCACCGGACCGTTCGCGCCCCGCCGCCGCCACGGCCTGCGCGATGGGGTGCTCGCTGGCGTCCTCGACGGCCGCGACCGTGCGGAGCAGGTCGTCGCCGTCGACGCCGTCGACCGGGACGACGTCGACGAGCGTCATCCGTCCCGTCGTCACCGTCCCCGTCTTGTCGAGCACGACGGTGTCGACGCGTCGGGTGGACTCCAGGATCTCGGGTCCCTTGATGAGGATCCCGAGCTGCGCCCCGCGACCGGTGCCGACGAGCAGCGCCGTCGGGGTCGCCAGGCCGAGGGCGCACGGGCAGGCGATGATCAGGACGGCGACGGCGGCCGTGAAAGCCGTGGCGGTCCCGTGCCCCGCGCCGAGCCAGAAGCCGAGCGTCCCGACGGCGAGGGCGATGACGACGGGCACGAAGACGGCCGAGATGCGGTCGGCCAGACGCTGGACCGGTGCCTTGCCCGATTGCGCGTCGGAGACGAGGCGCGCCATCTGGGCGAGCTGCGTGTCGGCCCCCACTCGCGTGGCACGGACGACCAGGCGGCCTCCGGCGTTCACCGTGGCGCCGGTGACAGCGTCGCCCGGTTCGACTTCGACCGGCACGCTCTCGCCGGTGAGGAGGCTGGCGTCGATGGCGCTGCTCCCCTCCTCGACGACTCCGTCGGTCGCCACCTTCTCGCCTGGCCGCACCACGAACCGGTCGCCGACGGCGAGCTGCTCGATGGGAATGCGAACCTCCGCGCCGTCGCGCAACACGGCGACGTCCTTCGCCCCGAGTTCGAGCAGGGCGCGCAGGGCCGCCCCGGACCGTCGCTTCGCCCGCGCCTCGAAGTACCGGCCGGCGAGGATGAAGACGGTGACCGCGGTGGCGACCTCGAGGTAGATCTCGTGGGCCCCGGCGCCCCGCTCGATGTCGAACGTGAACTCCATCTTCATGCCCGGGTCGCCCGCTTCGCCGAGGAAGAGCGCCCACAGCGACCACCCGAAGGCGGCCAGCGTGCCCATCGAGATCAGCGTGTCCATGGTGGCGGCGCCGTGCCGCAGGTTGAGCCAGGCGGCCCGGTGGAAGGGCCAGCCGCCCCACACGACGACGGGCGCAGCGAGCATGAGCGTGAACCACTGCCAGTGCTCGAACTGCAGCGCCGGAACCATGGCGATGACGACGACCGGCAGGCTCAAGAGGAGCGAGCCGAGAAGACGGAGCCGCAGGGTCTCGGTCTCGCGTTCGCGTTCGTCAACGGCCTCACCGTCGCCGTCGGCGGCCGACGTGCCGCCCGCCGGCTTCGGCAGCCGCGCCGTGTACCCGACCGCCTCGACCTCGGCGATCAGGGTGGCCGGGTCCACGCCCTCGGCTGCGGTGACCCGCGCGTGCTCGGTGGCGAAGTTGACGGTGGCGCGGACGCCGTCGAGCTTGTTGAGACGCCGCTCGATACGAGCCGCGCACGAGGCGCAGGT
>DATLFW010000349.1:0-3163 GCA_035540775.1 Acidimicrobiia bacterium | reverse complement strand
ACGACCCTGGTGCCGAACCTCGGGGTGGTGCGGTGGCAGGAGCACGAGTTCGTGGTGGCCGACATCCCGGGCCTCATCGAGGGGGCGGCCGAGGGGCGTGGGCTCGGGCACCAGTTCCTCCGCCACGTCGAGCGGGCTCGCGTGCTCGTGATCCTCGTCGACCTGGCGAGCGTCGAGGGGGTGGCGCCGGCCGAGCAGGAGCGCGTCCTGCTCGGCGAACTCGAGCGATACCAGCCCGACCTGCTCGACCGGCCCCGGATCGTCGTGGGGTCGCGCGCCGACGTCGCCGATCCCGACCTCGCCCGCGAGTTCGACGGCCTGCGTCTGTCGGCGGTCACCCGGGAAGGGCTCGACGCCCTCCTCGGTCGCCTGGCCGTCTTGATCAGCGAGGCTCGCGCGGCGGAACCCGAGCCCGAGTCCTTCGTGGTGTTGCGCCCGGCAGGAGAGGGGTTCGCCGTCGAGCGCGACGACGACGGCGCCTGGAGGGTGGCCGGGCGGGCGGCGGAACGGGCGGTCGCGATGGCGGACCTGACGAACGAGGAGGCGTTGTCGTATGTCCAGCACCGGCTCCGGCGCATGGGCGTCGACCGGGCGCTGGCCCGGGCCGGGGCTCGGCAAGGCGATCTCGTCCGCATCGGGCACGTGGAGATGGAGTACCTTCCCGACGCCGTCACCGATCCCGCCGACGACGACGTCGGCGGGTCCCGCCGGAGCCGCCGCCGATGATCGTCGTCGTCAAGATCGGGACCTCGTCGATCACCGACGAGCGGGGCGAGATCGAAGACGTCGCCCTCTTGAAGCTGGCGTCGGAACTCGCCGAGGTGCATCGCGCCGGCCACCGCGTGGTGCTCGTCAGTTCCGGGGCGATCGCCGCCGGGCTCCCAGCGCTCGGCATGCACGACCGTCCTTCCGACCTCGGCACCCTGCAGGCGATCGCCGCCGTCGGCCAGCCCCGGCTGATGGAGCGGTACGCAGCGATCCTGTCCCAGCACGGGGTGGTCGCCGCCCAGGTGCTGCTGACCCCTCACGACTTCATCCACCGCTCGCAGTACCTGCACGGGCGGGAGACGCTCGCCCGCCTCCTCGACCTCCGGGTGCTGCCCATCGTCAACGAGAACGACACCGTGGCAGACGACGAGATCCGGTACGGCGACAACGACCGCCTCGCCGCTCTCGTCGCGCACTTGGTCGGCGCCGACCTGCTGGTCCTCCTCACCGACACGCCGGGGCTGTACACCGCCGATCCGCGCCATGACCGTGAGGCGTCGCTCATCGAGGAGATCCTCGAAGTCGACGAGGCGCTGGAGGCCGTCGCGGGCGGGGCCGGCACGACGCGAGGGAGCGGCGGTATGGCCAGCAAGCTGGCGGCGGCGAAGATCGCCGCCTGGTCGGGCGTCAGGGCCGTCATCGGCGGCGCGTCGCAGCCAGGAGTCGTGCTCGACGCCGTCGAGGGTCGCGCCGCCGGGACCGTCGTACAACCTCGTGACCGACGGCTCCCGAGCCGCAAGCTCTGGATCGCCTTCGCCCAGGGGTCGGCGGGACGCATCCTCGTCGACGAGGGAGCCCGTGCCGCCCTCACGGCACAAGGTCGTTCGCTCCTGCCGGCCGGCGTGAAGGGCGTGGAGGGCGACTTCCATCGCGACGACCCTGTCGAGGTGGTGGCGTCCGGCAAGGCGTTCGCCAAGGGGCTGTCGAGGTATTCGGCCTCCGAGTTGCGATCGGTCGCCGGGCGGCGGACGGCCGATCTTCCCGACGGATCACCCCACGAGGTGATCCACCGCGACGACTTGGTGGTGCTTCCGTGAGTCTCCCGCCCCTCATTCCCCGCGACGTCCTGTTCGGCAATCCCGAGCGCGCCGCCCCCCGCATCTCACCCGACGGTACCCGTCTCGCCTACTTGGCGCCCGACGAGGGCGTGCTCAACGTGTGGGTCGGTCCGATGGGCGGCGAGGCCAAGCCCGTGACCCGAGATCGCGACCGGGGCGTCCGGGCGTACGACTGGACGCACGACGGGACCCACCTCGTCTACATCCAGGACGAGGGCGGCGACGAGGACTGGCACCTCCACGTCGTCGACCCGGAGACCGGCGACGACGTTGACGTCACTCCCTTCGAGGGCGTGCAGGCCCGGATCGTCGCCGCTCAGAAGCGGTTCCCCCACGAACTCCTCGTGGCGATCAACCGTGACAATCCTCAGCTGCACGACGTCTACCACCTCGACCTCCGCACGCTGGAGTTGGTGAAGCGAGTCGAGAACCCAGGGTTCGTGGGGTGGATGGTCGACGCCGAACTGCGAGTGCGGGGGGCGATGCGCCCGCTTCCCGACGGGTCGGAGGAGATCCTCGTCGGGGATCCCGACGACCCGGCGTCGTTCGAGGTCGTCGCCCGCTTTCCGCACGAGGACGCCTTGGCGAGCCATCCCGTCGGTTTCACGCTCGACGGGTCCGGGCTGTTGCTCGTCAGTTCCGTCGGCGCCAACGCCGGCCGCCTCGTCCGTCTCGACCTCGCCTCGGGCGACAGCGACGTCATCGTCGAGGACGCCCAGTACGACGTGGCAGGGGTGATGCGCCATCCCGACACGTGGGAGGTGCAGATGGTGTCGATCCTGCGCGAGCGGGTCGAGCACCTGGTGTTGGACCCCGACATCGAGGGCGACATCGCGGCGCTGGAGGCACGGCATCCCGACGCCGACGTCGCTGTGGTCGGCCGCGACCACGCCGACCGCACCTGGCTCGTGGCGGCGACGGCCGACGACGGTCCCGTCCGGTACGAGGCGTGGAACCGGGAGACGGGGGAGGCGACCTTCCTCTTCGAGCACCGTCCCGAACTGAACCGCTACACGCTCGCCAAAGTCGAGCCGTTCTCGTTCACGAGCCGCGACGGCCTGACGATCCACGGCTATCTCACGTTCCCGCCCGGTGTCGACCGGTCCGCGCTCCCGACCGTGTTGAACGTGCACGGCGGACCGTGGACGCGTGATGTCTGGGGCTTCGATCCCGAGGCGCAGTGGTTGGCCAACCGGGGCTACCTGTGCGTGCAGGTGAACTACCGGGGATCGACGGGATACGGAAAGGACTTCGTCAACGCCGGCGACCGCGAGTGGGGCGCCAAGATGCACGACGACCTCGTCGACGCCGTCGAGTGGGTGGTGGGGGAGGGATAC
>DATLFW010000348.1:0-2869 GCA_035540775.1 Acidimicrobiia bacterium | reverse complement strand
GAGGTGGTGGCCCGCCTCTACCCCCGCACCGGGAGCGCCTACACGGTCGGCATCACCGGGGCGCCGGGAGCCGGAAAGTCGACGCTCACCGATCGCCTGGTGTCCCGCATCCGGCAAGACGGCGACGAGGTCGGCGTGCTGGCGGTCGACCCGTCGAGCCCGTTCAGCGGAGGGGCCATCCTCGGCGACCGTGTGCGCATGCAGGACCACGCCACCGACGAAGGCGTCTTCATTCGGTCGATGGCCACCCGCGGCCACCTCGGCGGCCTCTCTCTGGCGACGCCCCAAGCCGTGCGCGTGCTCGACGCCGCCGGCAAGCCCTGGGTCGTGATCGAGACGGTGGGCGTCGGCCAGGTGGAGGTGGAGATCGTCGGCGCGGCCGACACCACCGTCGTGGTGGTGAACCCGGGATGGGGCGACGCCGTCCAGGCCAACAAGGCTGGCCTCATGGAGATCGCCGACCTTTTCGTCATCAACAAGGCCGACCGCTCGGGCGCCGACGACACGCGCCGAGACCTGGAACTGATGCTCGACCTCTCCGACCTCGGCGACTGGCGCCCGCCGATCGTCCTCACCGTGGCCACCAGCGGCGAGGGCATCGACGAGTTGTGGGACGCCATCGGCCGTCACCGGGCACACCTCGAAGCGACGGGGGGCCTCCAGGAGCGACGCGAGGCGCGGATCCGCACCGAACTGCGCAACATCGTGGTCGAGCGGCTCTACGCGCGGGCCGGTGAAATCTGCGACGGGCCAGAGTTCGAGCAACTGGCCGAGGCGGTACTCGGTCGCCGGCTCGACCCCTACGGGGCGGCCGACAAGCTGCTGACGGCGGCCGAGGGCGGATAGGTTCGCCGCCATGGGCGACGCGACCGACACCCCTTCCGGCACCCCTCCCAACGCGGAGCTTGTCACTGTCGACCGCCGCGACGGCGGAGTCGTGGTGGTGACGCTTCACAACCCACCGCTCAACGCTCTCTCCGCCGCCCTGCTCACCCGCCTCGCCGAGGTCGGCGAGGAACTGGCGGCCGACGCGTCGGTGAAGGCGGTCGTCGTGACGGGCTCCGGCGAGCGGGCGTTCGCCGCCGGGGCCGACATCAGCGAGTTCGGCGGACCCGACGAGGCGCGCACCGTGGCGCGCACCTTCCGCCGGGCGTGCGCCGCCCTGGAGTCGATCCCGCGTCCTGTCGTCGCCGCCGTCGAGGGGTTCGCGCTGGGCGGAGGCCTCGAGGTGGCCCTCGCCTGTGACGTGCGGGTTGTGAGCCAGAACTCCCGGCTCGGCCAGCCCGAGATTTTGCTCGGGATCATCCCGGGAGGTGGGGGCACGCAGCGCCTCACCCGCCTCGTGGGGCCCGCGCATGCCAAGGAGCTCATCTGGAGCGGTCGTCAGGTCGGCCCCGAGGAAGCCCTGGTGCTCGGGCTCGCCGACCGCATGGTCGACGCCGGTCAGGCCCTCGACGGCGCGCTGGAATGGGCCAATGAGCTGGCGAGCGGCGCCGTCGTCGCCATGGGGCTCGCGAAGCGGGCGATCCACGCCGGCCTCGGCGAACCGCTCGATCGTGGCCTCGACGCCGAGGAAGAGGCGTTCGCCGAGGTGTTCCGCACGGAGGACGCCGCCACCGGGATCGCCTCCTTCAAGGAGCACGGGCCCGGCAAGGCGACGTTCTCCGGCCGTTAGCCGCCGGCGTCAGGCGGCCTGCCCGTCTCCACCAGGCGGCGGAACCGCTCCAGGTTGCCGCGCCAGACGCGCCGAAGAACCCAGCGGCCGGCCACGATTTCGCCGAGACGTCCGCCCAGGCGCGGCGGGAGGTGGACGGTCTCGCTCCAGGTGAAGCGGGTTCGCCCGCCGTCGACCGGCTCGAGCTCGAAGCGCCCGAACCCCGAGACCAGGCCGCGGTGCCGCACGGCCATCGCGCGTTGCGGCTCCCACTGCGTGACCGTCATCACGTCGACGGTCGACAACGGTCCCACCCGGGTCAGGCAGGCGAACTCGGTGCCGACGCCACGGCGCCGCTCGGTGCGGAAGCTGATCTCCTCGGCATCGGCCATCCACTCCACGTGCCGCTCGATCTGTTCGAGGGCGGCCCACACGGTCGAGACCGGGGCGTCGACGTCGACCGAGACGGTGATCTTCACGACGGGGTGCGCAGCCCCGCCCCCCGGAACTGCTCCGCGGCCCGTTCCGGCGCCACCTGGTTGACGAGGATGCCGGTGCCCTGTTCGAAGCCGGCCTGGATGGTGAGGCGCGGCCAGACGTGCACGTGCCAATGGAAGTCGCCGGTCGACTGGGTAGGGGCGGTGTGAACGACGAGGTTGTAGGGGATGTCGCCGACGATCTCGCGGAGCAGCGTCAAGGCCCGCCCGACCGCCCGAGCGCATTCGCCCACGGCGTCGCCCGACTGGTCGACCCGAGGGAGGTGGGCGCGCGGGGCGATCATCACCTCGTAGGGCACACCCGACCACCACGGGCACCACACGGGGGCGGCGCCGCCCGTGACGAGGAAGGGCGAGCCGACGTCGGCGTCTTCCTGGACGCCTCGGCACACCGGGCACTCCCGACTGGCGGCGATGCGCTGTGCCTCGCCGACGACGAGCGGTGGCGGGAGGTCGATCGCCATGATCTGGAGGTGGGGATGCTCGATCGAGGCGCCGGCCGGCTTTCCGTGGTTGGCGAGGATCTGCACGTACTCGTGGCCGGCGCCGTAGTGGACGGCTGCCCGGGCGACGGCCACCCCGAACAGTTCCTCCAACTCGGCCGGGGTCAGGTCGGCGAGCGAGCGGTGGTGATCGGGCGAGAGGACGACCACCTCGTGCGCGCCCGTCGCCCGGACTGCCTCGTGGAACCGGATGCCGGCGGGGGTGCGGGCGGGCG
>DATLFW010000347.1:0-3235 GCA_035540775.1 Acidimicrobiia bacterium | reverse complement strand
GTCAACGACGGCGGGTGGCAAAGAGGGCGAAAACTGCCGCCAACCGGATAGGGCCGGAGGTCCCGAACAAGGGCAGGCCTCTTCAGGGCCCCTCGCTCCGTGGCCGAAAGCGTGAGTGACTTCACGTGCAGTTTCCGGTGGCGGTGAGGAGGAAGGATCCGGTGGTCACCTCCGTGACATCCGCAGCGGCTGGGTCGTCATTGGCGGCGCAGCCGGCGGGTGGGACGTACGTGGGAGAAGACCGGCGCAGCAACCCGGTCCCCGGCGAACCGTTCCGCCTCGGCGTGCTGGCGATGTCCGTCGCCACCCTCGTCGTCGCCTGGGGCGCCCTCGTCTGGGCGCAGACTCACGAGGCGCACCTTCCCGACGGCCTCGACGCCGACGGTGTCACTCGCCTCTTCACAGTGGTCACCGCCGTCCTCGCCACCGTCGCCGGTCTCCTCGCCTTCGTCCGGTGGCGCCTCATCGGCGAGGCGAGCTCGCTGTGGGTCGGCACCGGCATCCTCGCGTTCGGCGTGGTGACGGTCGGCACCGCCGACCTCCTCCCGTCCGTCTACCCCGCCGCCGCCGACACCGAGTTCCTCCTCGCGCTCCGACCCGCCAGCCGCGTCCTCGCCATCAGCGCCCTCCTCATCGGCGCCCTCGGCCCGGCCGTCGACACCCGATTGCGGCCCTGGAAGGTGCTCGCCTGGGTGACGGGTGCCATCCTCGCCATGGCGGCGGCGGTGCACGTCGTCCCTGGTGCCGCCTCGTCGCTCCGGTCCACCGAGGGGCGGGCGGCCTTCGCCGTCCTGTGGGCGCTCGTCGCCGCCGCCCACGTCGTCGCCGCCCAACGCCGGGGCCGGCGCCATCACCTGGCCGCCGCCGTGATCGCCCTCGGTTTCGCTCTCTCCGAGTTGGCCACGGCGACGGCCGTCGGCCTCGACGTGGAGCCGGGGCCCGGCCCCGTCTTCCTCGCCGCCCTCACCGTCGCCCTCGTTCTCGTCGGCTCCACCCGCGAGTTGGAAGCGGCGTTCGTGGCCCAGCGGGCGGAAATCCTCGACCAGGCGCTCGCCACCGAGTTGGAACAGGCGAAGCGCCGGGCCGAGCACGCCGCCCACGAGGAGCGGGTCCACGACGCGCGCAACGCCATCCTCGCCATCGACGGCGCCGCCCAGACCCTCGAACGCTTCCGTGACCGGCTGGCTCCCGACCAGCGCGAGGCGCTGTCGCATGCCGTGAGCGAGGAGATCCGCCGCCTGCAACGCCTCATCGAGGTCGACTGGGAGCAGGAGGAGTGCCGGCCCTTCTCCGTGGCCGACCTGATCGCCCCCATCGGCGTCACCGAGCGCGCCCGGGGCATGCGTCTCGAGATCGACGTGCCTGCCGGCCTCGAAGCGGTCGGCCGGAGCGCGGACACGGCGGAGGTGCTGCGAAACCTCCTCGACAACGCCCGCCGGTATGCACCAGGGTCGCCCGTCCTCGTGCGGGCCGAGGCAGACCAGGAATGGGCGGTCGTCCGCGTCGAAGATCGCGGACGCGGCGTCGCCCGCGAGGAGCGGGAGGCGATCTTCGACCGGGGACAGCGGGGACGGGCTGCGACGGAGATGCCCGGGAGTGGACTCGGCCTCTTCGTCTCCAGGCGCCTCATGCGCGATCAAGGCGGCGACATGTGGGCCGAGAACCGGGACGGCGGCGGCGCCTCGTTCGGTCTCTGCCTGCCCCTCGCCGCCTCCCCGCCGCAGGCGCCGGACGAATCCACCGCCGCTCCCAGCACACCGGTCCACGGTGTTCACGAGGTGACCGGACACCGAGAGGAGGTCCGCTCATGACCACGTCGTCGCCTTCGTTGCGCGTCCTCATCGTCGACGACCACGCCCTCATCGCGCAGGGCGTGAAGGTCGCCTTGGAGGCCGAGGGCATCGGTGCCGAGATCTGTACGGGCCCGACGATCGGCGACGTCCTGCTCGCCGCCGGCAGCCTGCAGCCCCACGTCGTGCTCCTCGACCTCCAACTCGGCGGGTCGCTCGGAAGCGGCCTCGACCTCATCCAGCCCCTGGGGCACAACGGTGCCCGCGTGGTCATCCTCTCGGGCCTGACCGACCGTCCCACCCTGGCGACCTGCCTCGAGGCCGGCGCGTACGGGCTGGCCGGCAAGAACGAGCCCTTCGAGGCACTCGTCGCCAAGGTGGTGGCGGCCGCCGAAGGGCGCCCGCTCCTGAGCGAACAGGAGCGCTACGCACTCCTCGACGAGCTGCGGGGCTGGCGAGCCGACGAGCGTGAGCGCCTGGCCCCGTTCGCCTCGCTGACGCCACGAGAGAGCGACGTGCTCGCCGACCTCATGCGGGGCAGGCAGGCCGAAGCGATCGCCGAAACGCACTACGTCTCGCTCGCCACCATCCGGAGTCAGATCCGCTCGATCCTCCAGAAGCTCGGCGTCTCCTCGCAGTTGGCGGCGGTGGCGATGGCACGGGAGGCAGACTGGTCGCCCGACGCCCCCGCAGCGGTCTGACGCTCGACCTCCTCGCTGCCTAGTCCCTTTTGGGGATGGCACAGCCGTCGGCACCCGGCATGGTCCCGGGAGGCTGACGACGCGAGGAGGATCCGTGAACGAATCCGGTGGCGAGACCCGGGGTGGACCAGCGCATGACGAACGGGGGGCCACCTCGTCCGAATACGCCATCATGGCGGCCTGCATCGCGGTGGCCGTCGTCGTGGTGGTCGGTCTGCTCGGTCTCGCCGTCGCCGGCCTCTTCCAACGAGCGGTCGACGCCTGGCCCGCCTGACGCGTCCCACACTGCGGCATCGAGGGCGGCCCTCCGGGGCCGCCCTCGATGCGTCCCGGAGTTTCATCAACATTGGCGAGGGACGTGAGCGGCGGCCGCCGCATCCTCCTGGAAGACGGCAGCGCAGATCGCCGGTCGCAACCCACAGGAGGCAACAACAATGCTGTTCCACACCTTCACCTGGCTCAAGGCCCACCTGGTTTCCCGGATGGAGAACGAGCGTGGCGCCACCGCCGTCGAGTACGGCCTCATGGTCGCCCTGATCGCCGTGGCCATCATCACGACGGTCGGCCTGCTGGGCACCGCACTCGACTCGAAGTTCGACGAGGTGAAGACGGCGGTCGAAGGAGCCTGACGCCACCCCCTCGACACCCCCTCTCCCGAAGGATTCCCGGGTTCCGGCCCGGGGATCCTTCGCGTTCGGAGACGAACGGCGAACTTGGCCTCCGGAACCGCGCAGAGCCCTGCAC
>DATLFW010000346.1:0-6918 GCA_035540775.1 Acidimicrobiia bacterium | reverse complement strand
CGTCACGATCTACGCCTCGATCCGCGGCACCGGCTGCTCGGGCGGGGTCTTCAACCTCTTCGACCGCCGTCACGCCGAGGACGGCTACGAGATCATCGAGAACCACATCGTCAACGAGCCGTGGTCGAACGGGAAGGTCGGCATCGTCGGCCACTCGTACCCCGGCCTCACGGGCTGGATGGTCGCCACGACGAATCCGCCGCATCTCGAGGCCGTCGCCATCTCGGGCCTCATCGACGATCTCTACCGCGGCATCGTCTACCCCGGCGGCGTGCCGAACTACGGCTTCCCGCTGACCTGGACGGGGATCCTCCGCCCGACGTTCGAAGCCGCCGGCAACGCCGACCGCTACGTCAACGAGACTTCGGGCGGCGACCCGACCTGCGCGGCCAACATCGCCAGCCGCCCGACCGACGCAGTCGGCGTCACCAACTCGGCCCTCCAGAACCCGATCGTCAACGGGGGCACCTCCACCGACGACGGCGACTGGTGGCGGATGCGCTCCACCATGACGTGGATCAACGGGCTGAAGAAGCCCATCCACATCACCCAGCAGTTCCAGGACGAGCAGACCGGTCCGCGAGGCGGGCACGTGCTCTTCGAGCGCATTCCCGAGTCGATCCCGAAGCGGCTCGTCATGACCAACGGCGTCCACGGCACCACCTCCGTCGCTCAGAAGGACCGGGTGGCGTGGCTCGACTGCTGGATGCAGGTCGACGAGTCGGCCTGCGACCAGGTCCGCAACCCGGCCAAGCGGGTGAACCTGCTCGTCGAGACCACCTCTGGCGCCGCCGTCGACCCGGGCGACTTCGACTACTCGACGTCGGACTGGCCGGCACCTGAGACGGAGTGGACGCGCTACTTCCTCCACCCCGACGGGAGCATGACGACCACGCCCGGCGAGGACGAGGCCACCTCGACCTACGTGTCGACGCCCGAGGGCCGGCACCTCACCGCCGACCTGGGCTTCGGTCTGGGCGACAACGGCGTCGGGCAGGCCGGGTTCGTGAGCGGGCCCGACCAGCTCCGCTACGACATCCCGTTCTCGCAGGACACTGCGATCGCGGGCCCGATCAACCTGACTCTCACGGCGTCGTCGACGGCCCCCAACACCGACTTCTTCGTCGACGTCATCGACGTGGCGCCGGACGGGTCGTTCTCGTACGTGCAGCGCGGCATGCAGCGGGCGTCGCATCGGGAGATCAACCGTGACCCGACCCGCACCGACTACACGCCGGACGGCGACATCTACCGGGCGTGGCACCCGCACACGAACACGACGACGAAGCTGCTCACGCCGAGCCAGCCCGAGACGTTCGAGATCGAGGTCTTCCCGATCGGGCACGTCTTCCGGGCCGGTCACAAGCTGGTGATGCAGATCCACGCCCCGCCGGCCAACGACCCGCTCTCGACCTACTTGTGGGTCTCCGGCCTGCCGCCGGCGGCGAACACCGTGTTCCACAGCGGGGCTTCGAGCGTCCTGCTGCCGGTGCTGCCGACGGTGCCGCGCATCGACGCCGAGGCGCCTGACTGCGGTGCGCTCATCGGCGTCCCCTGCTTCACGCCGCTCGGCTGACCGGCGCTGGTCTCCGTCCCTCCCGGCGTGCGGTGGCGCCGGGAGGGGCGGGACTTCTCTTCCGGCTGCCCGCACCAGCCCCGGTAGACTGATCCCTTCTCAACGGGACGTGGCGCAGCTTGGCAGCGCGCAGCGTTCGGGACGCTGAGGCCGCGGGTTCAAATCCCGCCGTCCCGACTCAGAGAAGCTTGAGAGTGGGCGCCCTTCGGCGCCCACTCTCGCGTCTGAGGGCCATGCGCTTGAATCACACCGGTGTAACTGTGGTTCTGTGGGATTGATTTTTTGGCGGCCGAACAATTCTGTAGTTGTTCGGTACACTTCGATTCGTGGCAGGCGAACAAAATTCCAGTCGCCGCGGTAGACCACCCCGGGAGGCGGTCTACGAGCGACTCGACACGCAGATCGAGGAACTCTGGCAACGGATGGGGGGGCTCCCGAACCCTCTTGAGGCCGCCGACATCTGGCGTGGCATCTGGTTCGAGGAGGCTCACCACTCGACGGCAATCGAAGGGAACACCCTCGTGGCCCGGCAAGTCGAAGCGCTTCTCGCCGAGGGCAAAGCCGTCGGAGCGAAGGAACTCCGCGAGTACATGGAGGTGCGGGGATACGCCAATGCGGCGCAATGGGTCTACGACCAGGCGATCCAGCATGGAGGCTGGGCTACCGAGGACACGATCTCGCTCGCAGAGGTTCGGCGAGTCCACGAGATGGCGATGTCGCTGGTGTGGGACGTCGCCCCACATCCCGACGCGACACCACGTGAAGGCCCGGGGAGCTTTCGGGAACACGAAATCGAGCCGTTCACTCGCGGGATGCGGCCGCCGACGTGGCCGCTCGTCCCGAGCGAGGTCTCCCATTGGATCGACTCCGTGAACGAACTCGAGGCGAGGGTGCCCGATTTTCCCGAACGCCTCGCCGCGCTTCATTGCCATTTCGAGCAGACGCACCCATTTCTCGACGGCAACGGCCGCGTCGGGCGGTTGCTGATGAACCTCATCCTCGTCCGGCTGGGGTATCCGCCCGCCATCATCTACAAGCGCCAGCGCAGCCACTACATCCGTGCGCTCCAGCGTGCCGACAACGGAGACCTCGGCGCGCTCGGCGAGCTCATCGCGCGCGCCATCCTCGACAACCTCTACAAGTTCATCGTCCCTGCGATCGCGGGTCCGGCGCGCCTCGTCCCGTTGGCGGCGCTCGCCGATAACCGCATCAATGCAGAGGCCCTTCGACTTGCGGCACTCCGCGGCCGACTCCAAGCAACCAGAGGAGTCGACGGGCAGTGGCGAAGCTCGCGGAACTGGGTGGAGGAGTATCTCGCCAGTCGCTGGCGACGGGAATCGACTTCCTGAGGCGACGTCGCGTCGTCACGGACGTCGCGGTGGTGCCGTCAGGCAGGTCGCCACCCCGGGTCGCGGCCGAGGAAGGCGAGGAGGCGGTCCTGAACCGGGGCGTCGGCGGGAACGGGCACGGCGTCACCGAACATCTCGGAGCCCCGGATCGCGGCCTCGTTGGGCGCCACCGTCTCGAGGGCCGCCTGGCAGAGGTCGGCGTCGAGGGTGTCGTCGGCGCCGACGGCCCGGGCGAGATCCCACGTGTGCGCCAGCACGTCGACCGTCATGATCGGCACCAGCCGCGCGTACTGCTCGTCGTCGAGCACGCCCGGCGCCGAGAGCGCCGCCTCGATCGCGGCGAAAGTCACGGCCCATCGGGCCACCGGGTCGTCCTTCGGCCGGTCCGGCTTCGCGTCCAGCGGGCGCAAGAACATGTGGTCGTGTCCGCCGATCACGTGCTCGAGCACCCCCCGGGCATCCCAGTCCGTGCACGGCGAGGGGGCGTCCCACCGGCCGCTGCGTTCCGCCTCCTCCACCGCCTGCGTCAACCGGTCGCACGCCGCCAGATGGTCCCGCACTCGCTCGTCCATACGCAGAGGCTACGACGCGGATGACCGCTCGGCTCCGGCGCGGCATCATCGTGGGGATGGAGGGCTCGCTGGAAGGCCGCCTGCTCGTGGCGTCGCCGACGCTGCTCGACCCCAACTTCTTCCGCGCGGTCGTCTACGTCGTCGATCACGACGAGGAGGGGGCGCTTGGCGTCATCCTCAACCGGCCGAGCCCGGTCGAGTTGGACGAAGCGCTGGCGGGGTGGGACGGCGCCGCCTCACCCCCGACCCGCGTCTTCGTCGGCGGCCCCGTCCAGCCCGAAGCCGCCGTCTGCCTGGCGAGGCCACGCCCCGGCGCCGGCGACATCATCGGCGACGCCATCACGCTGCTCCCCGGCGGCATCGCCTCCGTCGACCTCGACGGCGACCCGGCGCTGGTGGCCTCGGCAATCGAGAGCCTGCGCGTGTTCTCCGGGTACGCCGGATGGGCGGCCGGCCAGCTCGACGCCGAGGTCGACTCCGGCGACTGGTTCGTGGTCGACGCCCTCCCCGGCGACGTCTTCGACCCCGATCCCGACGACCTGTGGCGGCGGGTGCTGGGGCGCCAGGACGGGGGATTACGGCTGCTCGCGCATTTCCCCGCCCTGCCCGTCCTGAATTGAGAAGGCGCGAAGGGGGCATGACTGCACCATGAGCGACCTCCGATTCGGGGTGCTCGTCGATACCGACGCGCCCTTCGCCGAACTCGCCGAGCGCTGGATCGAGGTCGAAGAACTCGGCTTCGACCAGCTGGTCGTACCCGACCATTCCTGCGACTACCTCGAGCACCGTCACGTCTGGCACGAGGCGTGGACGGCCCTCACCGCCGCGGCGATGGCGACGAACCGGGTGCGCGTCGGCCCGCTCGTCGCCAACCCGATCCTGCGCCCGCCGGCGCTCCTCGCCCGCTCGGCCCTGAGTCTCGACCACCTGTCGGGCGGCCGGCTCGAACTCGGGATCGGGATGGGGGTCCAGGCGTTCGACCACCGTGCCGCCGGCACGCCGGTCTGGGAGCCGAAGGAACGTGCCGACCGCTTCGACGAGTACGTCACCGTCGTCGACGGGCTGCTCACCAGCGCCAAGGAACCGTTCTCGTTCGCCGGCCGGTACCACGCCACCCACGAGACGGGCTTCCAGCCGGAGGCGATTCAGCACCCACGCCCTCCGATCGTGGTCGGCGGGCAGTCACCGACGGTGCTGCGCGTGGCCGCCGAGCGAGCCGACGGCTGGAACACGCACGGCCCGTACGGCGCCGGTCTCGACGAAATCGTCTCCATCACCCGGGAGCAGAACCAGCGCATCGACCGGCTCTGCGAGGACGCCGGGCGCGACCCGTCGGCGGTCCGCCGATCACTCCTGCTCTTCAACTCGCTCGCACCCTGGAACGCGCCCGAGCGCTTCGGCGAGATCGTGGAGCGGTTCTACGAGGTGGGGATGCGCGAGTTCGTGCTGTTCTGGCCCGCCGACGACGAGCAGCTCGAGGTGTTCGAACACATCGCCAGCCACGTCATCCCCCGCCTCCGCCACGACCACTGACGCGGGGCGGGACCGGCGACGCGCGGGCGCCCATTCCCTTCCCGTCTTGGGGGAGTTGTGTCCGCATGGCGAGCAGAAGTCCCCCAAGACGCCGGGGGAAAGAGGGCGGGCTACTCGACGGGGACGACGGGGTTGCCGGCGTCGTCGAACTGGTGGAGGTACTCGGCGATCCCGTAGCCGGTCCGCCCCTCGTACTCCCACCGTGTGAGACCCTCGTTCACCACGGTCCCCGCCCGGCCGTGCCCGATGGCGGCCACCCGCATCACGTCGCCGGTCAGCACGTGCTCGCGGTCGGCCTTGTCGACGACCGTCAGGTGGACGACCCGGTGCGTCAACCCGTCGTCGGCCAGGTCGGTGCGCACGCGCCACTCCCGCACGCTGGTGTGGGCGCCGTCCTTCCAGACCCAGCCCCGATGGAGGTCGCCCTCGCCGGTGCCGATGCGGATGCCCCCGAAGTGCACGTCGTCGCCGACGTTGATCGAGAACCACCGCCACATCTTCGGGCCGCCCCACCGGCGCGGCCCCCACGACTTGTCGCGGTTCCCACGGGCGTCGCCCCACTCAAGGGCCGTCCGAGCCACCTCTACCGTGCCCGCCCAGCGCCCGGCCTGCTCGAGGTGCCCCTTCCCGACGCTCGCCGCCGCCTGGCTGCTGGCGCCGGCCGTCGAGCGCCCCTGCGCGTCGACGCCGACCGCGGGGATCAGCGAGTCGAAGGTGACGTCGAGGGCGATGGGCACAGCGTCCCCGCCGGCCTGGGCCTCGACGTCGGCCGTCAGGTGCCAGCGGCGCATCGGCTCCACCAACTCGTAGCGGACACCACCGACCTCGAGCACCCCCTCGACCATCTCCCGTTGCTCGCGGACGAAGCGGTACTCGGCGAGGCGGCCGTCGGGGAGCCACACCGAGAGTCCCACGTCCATCGTCCCCTCGTTGGGCCGCACGCCGATGCGGGTGAAGATTCCCGAGTCGGTGACCGGGTCGTAGGCGTTGAAGTAGTACGACTCGCTCCACGCCTCGTCGCCCTCGACCGGATGGGCGAGGTCGTGCTCGGGCCCCATGATCGGCATCCGTCCGCCCCCTCAATCGTGTGCGTACCACGTCGCGCTATACGCGACCTGGTACGCACACGATGTCAGGTGCCGTGCGTGGGGGCTACTGCCAGATTTCGGCGATCTGGATGGCGTTGAGGGCGGCGCCCTTGCGGAGGTTGTCGCCCGTCACCCACAGGTCGAGGTTGCCGGGGCGCGACGGGTCCTCCCGAAGCCGCCCGACGAGTACCGGGTCGATGCCGGCACCCTCCAGCGGCGTGGGCGCGCCGTCCCCGCCGTCGACCAGCACGACGCCCGGGGCGTCGGCGAGCAACGACGCCGCCTCGTCCTTGCTCATCGGCCGGGAGAACTCGAGGTTCGCCGTCATCGAGTGGCCGACGTAGACCGGCACCCGTACGCAGGTTGCGGTGACGGCCAGGTCGGGGGCGTGGAGGATCTTGCGGCTCTCGTTGACGAGCTTCCACTCCTCCGACGTGTAGCCGGCGTCCTTCACCGACCCGGCCTTCGGGATGACGTTGCCGGCGATGGGCCGGTCCCAGACCTCGCCGCCCTCGAGCGGCCCGTCGGCCCCGGCGCGGCTCAGAGCGTCGGCCTGCCCGGCCCCCTTCGTCCACTGCTCGTCGAGTTCGTGGATGCCGGGCTGCCCCGCCCCCGAGACGGACTGGTACGTCGACACGACGAGGCGCTCCAGCCCGGCCGCCCGATGGAGCGGTGCGAGCGCCGTCAGCAACACCATGGTCGTGCAGTTGGGGCAGGACACGATGCCGCGCGACGCGTCGGCCACGTCGCCCGGGTTGACCTCGGCGACGACGAGCGGCACGTCGGGCTCCATGCGGAAC
>DATLFW010000345.1:0-3930 GCA_035540775.1 Acidimicrobiia bacterium | reverse complement strand
GGACGGGGCCGTCTACGCGGTCCATGTCTGGCTGTGCTCCTATTGAGCGGTGGGGGCGGCGAGGAATCAACGAGATCACCGAGCTGACCGACGCGGGCGCCGACGGCTGGGACGAGAGCGTGGGCGGCCCCCTCATGATGCTGGCCGACAGGTCGGCCCGGACAAGACGCCGTGGCCGAAGTGAAACGGGTTCTACGCGCTGGCCGCGGGGGCGGTCGTGGGCGTGTGGCCGCTCCAACGAACCCGTCGCTGGGTCGCCGCTCACGCTGAGAAGCACCCAGCCTGTGTGGTGGTTTCCCCCCGTAACGGTGAGCCGTTTCCCGCGATTGAACATGACGACGGGCGCCCGGCTCCCGAGCACGTAGCGTCGTAAGCGGAGATGCCGACGCTCCGCGGTAATCGACCGACCAAGTCGCTGGCCGGCAAGGCCTGCATGGGGTCAGCGAAGCTTCATGTCTCCGCTCGCACCGGCGAGCAGGGGTGTCGCGGCAGCCACTTCCCGGCCCGGAGGAAACCTGCGACCTGATCTCGTGCCCATGGAAGAGCCGAGACTGGGGCGCGGCATGGTATCTGCGAGAAACACCTATTGAAGGACCGTGGAAACGCCGGTAGTGGTGTTGTGTCGGGCTGGACTTGTGGAGACCGCGTGTGGCGGTCGAGGGGAAGGTTGCATGTATCGACGCGCATGGATGGTAGCCGGCGCGGCGCTTCTGATCCTCGTTGGATCTTCGTCGGCCGGCGCCCAACAGAAGCTGGACCGGCCGGTGCTCACGGGCGCCGTTCAGGTGACGGCCGACCCCAATCCAGTGCGGGCTCACGCCACTCCCCTTCTCGCTAGGAACCCAATGAACGGGGAGCTCGTCGTCGCGGAGGTCGACGTGCGGGGCACCAGGGAGTGTGCGGTGCACATCTCCGCTGACGAAGGGAGGACCTGGTTCCGAGGCGGCGACGTCCACGTGAAGCCGTTCACCGATTGCTCGGTGGGGGCGGAATACGGCCCCCACGTCATGCCCTTCTTCGATCGGGCCGGTGTGCTCTACGTGGTCACGACGGCCAGCGACCCGAAGGACCTGGCCGGCGCGTCGAGGGAGCCGACGCCGGAATTCCCGCGCACCCGGTCGTTCATCCCCCGTCACGTCTACCTCGCCCGTTCCACCGATGGTGGGCGGACGTTCGAGGCGCGTCGGGTTTACGAGGGGCCGAGGGAGAACCCCCACCTCGGGTACAACTACTCGCCGGTTGGCGCCGTCGACCCCAGCGACCCTCGTCGGGTGTACGTAGGGTGGGCGCAGGGTGAGTGGCAGAGCCCGAAGGAGCCGGTCAAGGCCGTGGTCGCCGCGTCGGCGGACGGTGGCATGACGTTCGGGTCGCCGTTCGACATCAGCCAGAAGAGCGGCAGTGAGCACCCGTGGCTCTCGGTGGGCCGGGACGGAGCGGTCCATGCCGTGTACTGGTCCAAGGGATTCGGGAAGCCGCTGGCCAGCCCGAACCTGCCCGTCCCGACCGCTCGCCAGGATCCCGTCCCCATCTACTACGTGAGCTCCCGGGATCACGGAAGGACCTGGAACCAGGTGGAGATCGACCCCGGCGTGCAGGCCTACTACCGCCCGCCGGTCATCGCCGCCGACCCGAACTCCGACGCCGTGTACGTGGCCTGGCACAGTACGACCGAGCCGAGGAACTTCGAGCTGACCGGACGAGGCGCCGATCGCACCGAAATCTTCCTCAGGGCCTCCGCCGACGGCGGCAAGACGTGGGGACCGCGGCGCATCGTGAACGACGACGCCGGCAAGGGCGTCAACCACTCACTCCCGGGCATCGCCATTGCCCCGAACGGGCGCCTCGACGTGGCGTGGAACGACGGGAGGAACAGCCCTCGGCCGGCGAACAGCCCGGGTCGCGACCGGGGGCTCCTCGACATCTACTACGCCTCGTCCTCGGACCAGGGGCAGACGTTCACCGCCAACGAGCGGATCAACGACCGGGCCATCGACCGCGCCCTGGGCGTGTGGTCGAACAACGTCAACGCCTCGGTGGCGGTGGGCATCGCCTCCACGAACGACACGGTCTACTTCGGATGGCAGGACACCCGTGCCGGCGCCAACGAGACCCAGTCGGAGGACGTCTACTTCGCCTCCTTGCACCTCGACGGAGCGTCCGTCCCTGTGCGTACGGAGTCTTCTCCTCGGTGGCCTCAGCTGGCCGCGGGCACCGCCCTGGGCCTCGGGCTAGGGATGGTTCTGGTTTGGGCGATCACTCGACGTGCCCGTCCTTCGACGGGACCGGAGGCATCATGAGAACTCGTCGATTCACCGCAGCTGTCGCCGCCCTCGCCGCCGCCGTGCCGGCGGCCCTCGCCGGGCCACCACCCGTCGGTGCTCAGAACCGCGCGGTGGTGACCGCCGCCGTGCAGGTCACCTCGAACCCCGCGGTGGTTCGCGGCCACTCCACGCCGCAGATCGCCGTGAACCCGACCAACGGCGAACTGGTGGTCGTCGAGAGCGACCCGAGAAGTGCGACCCGCACCTGCAACGTCCACATCTCCGCCGACGACGGGCGGAGCTGGTTCCCCGCCGGCGACGTCATGCAGGAGCCCTTCACCGACTGCTCGTTCTACGCCGAGTACGGCCCCTACGCCACGCTCGAGTTCGCCGGGAACGGCACCCTGTACGTCGCCTTCGTGGCCAGCGAGCATCTCAGGCGCCTACGCGACGAGACCCCGCGGAGTGTTTTCCTGGCACGGTCGACCGACGGGGGGAGGTCCTTCACCACTGAGACGGTCTTCAGGGCGCCGGACGGCAACCCCGACGTCGGGCTCAACAAGGGCCCGGTGCTGGCCGTCGACCCGAAGAACTCGGATCGGGTCTACGTCGGGTGGCGCCAGGGCGTGTTCACCAACGCCAAGATGAAGCTGCGCACGAACGTGGCGGCGACCACCGACGGGGGCCGGACGTTCGGCCCGCCGGTCGACCTCAGCGGCGATCGGGGAGGTGACTATCCGGCGTTGGGCGTCGACGGCAACGGCACGCTCCATGTCGCGATGTGGTCGAGGAACTACCCGCCCGTGCCGTTCACCGACCCGCAGCCGGTGCAGCCCGTCTACTACCGCCAGTCGACCGACGGTGGCAAGACGTTCTCACCGGCGCAGGAGATCTTCCACGGCAACGCCCGGGGGCCACGCCCGCCGCGCCTCGCTGCCGACCCCCGGTCGAACGCCGTCTACGTCGTCTGGCACAGCCATGCCGAGGCCGAGAACCTACGTCCGGGTTTCGCAGAGGACCTGGAGATCTTCTTTCGTTCGTCGCTCGACGGGGGCAAGACGTGGGGTGAGCTAAAGGTACTGAACGACGACACCAGGCAAGGCGTCAAGGTCAACCAGTTCGATCCCGGCATCGCCATCGCACCGACCGGACGCGTCGACGTGGCGTGGTATGACGGGCGGCTCAATCCGAGGCCGCCGGTCCTGAACGCCAACCCGAGCGAACGCGGGCTCCAGGACGTGTACTACACGTCGTCGACCGATCAGGGCCGGAATTTCTCGCCCAACGTACGCGTGAATGATCGCAGCTTCGACCGTTCGATCGGCGTGTGGTCGAACAACATCGACAGCCACTTCAACGTCGGAGTGGCATCGACCAAGGAGTCCGTGTACTTCGCCTGGCAGGACAGCCGCAACGGCAGCCGAGAGACGGACGCGGAGGACGTGTACGTCGCCTCGCTCAAGCGGGACGGCTCGACCGTCGTCTCGGAGACTTCGGGCTCACCGGCCTGGGGACTTCTCGTGGCCGGGCTCGCGCTGGGCCTCGGTCTGGCCATGGTCGTCGCATGGTTCGTCGCTCGCCGTGGACGGGAGCCAATCACTTCGTGACGAGCTGAAACGACACTGCGCGTCATCAGCGCAGCGACGCCAAAGTCACCGTTACGCTGCTC
>DATLFW010000344.1:0-8546 GCA_035540775.1 Acidimicrobiia bacterium | reverse complement strand
GGAACAGGGTGGCCAGTGCCGGGGTGTTGTAGGTCTGGTCCTGGCGCGCATTGTCGAGGGCCACGCCGAGGTCGATCGACGTCGGGATCCAGCGGCCCGACGCCCGGATCCGCTCGATCCGCTCGATGGCGGCGGGGGAGCAGAGCGCCACCCACAACCCGCCGTCGCCGCCAAAGCACTTCTGCGGCGCGAAGTAGTAGCAGTCGAACTGGGTGGCGTCGACGGCCATGCCGCCGGCCGCCGAGGTGGCGTCGACGGCGACAAGGCCGTCGGCTCCGGCGGGTCGTACGACAGGAGCGGCGACGCCCGTCGACGTCTCGTTCTGGGTGAGGGCGTAGAGGTCGACGTCGGGGTCGGCGACCGCCTCTGGGTGGTCGCCGTACGGGGCGTCGATCACGCGCGGGTCGGCCAAGTGCGGCGCCGCGCGCACGACGTCGGCGAACTTGGAGGAGAACTCCCCGAAGGAGAGGTGTTCGCTCTGCTCCTTGACGAGGCCGAAGGCGGCGGCGTCCCAGAACACCGTCGTCCCCCCGTTGCCGAGCAACACCTCGTAGCCGTCGGGGAGGGAGAAGAGGTCGTGCATCCCTTCCCTGATCCGGCGCACCACGGAGCGGACCCCGTCACGCCGGTGGCTGGTGCCGAGGTAGCCGGATGCGGCGGCGGCGAGGTGTTCGACCGCCTCGGGCCGCACCTTCGACGGGCCGGAGTTGAATCGCCCGTCGGCCGGGCGCATGGCCTCGGGAATGATGATCTCGGGAATCGCCTCGCTACTCACGTCCCTCCTCGACGTGTGCGTATGGCGTCGCGCATGGCGCGACGGGGTACGCACACCACTTTCGCAGAATGGATGGGGCCACCAGTGGCGCCCGCGTGTCACTATCGACGGTGATGGCTGACGTCAGCGAATCAAATCCCAGCCGCGCCACGAGCCGGCGCATCTCCGAGCGGGTTTCCGCCATCGAGGAGTCGGCCACCCTCGCCGTGTCGGCGAAGGCGGCGGCGTTGCGCGCCCAGGGTGAGCACGTGATCGGGTTCGGCGCCGGGGAGCCTGACTTCGCCACCCCCGCCCACATCGTGGCGGCGGCCGAAGCGGCGTGCGGGAACCCCACGTTCCACCGCTACACCGCCAACGCCGGGTTGCCCGACCTCCGCCAGGCGATCGCCGACAAGACCAGGCGCGACTCCGGCCTCGGTGTCGAGGCGTCGCAGGTCCTCGTCACGAACGGTGGCAAGCAGGCGATCTACCAGGCGTGCCAAACGCTTCTCGACCCGGGCGACGAGGTCATCATCCCGGCGCCCTACTGGGTGACCTACCCGGAGGCGGTGAAGCTGGCCGACGGCGTCCCCGTCGTCGTCGACACCGACGTCGACTCGGGGTTCCTGGCGAGCGTCGAGCAGCTCGAGGCGGCGCGCACCCCACGGACGCGGATGCTCATCTTCGTGTCGCCCTCCAACCCGACGGGTGCCGTCTACCCGCCCGAAGCGGTGGCCGAGATCGGGCGGTGGGCCCTGGAGCACGGGATCTGGGTCCTGACGGACGAGATCTACGAGCACCTCGTGTACGGCGCCGTCCCCTTCTCGTCGATGCCGGTCGAAGTCCCCGAACTCGCCGAGCAGTGTGTCGTCGTGAACGCCGTCAGCAAGACGTACGCCATGACGGGATGGCGGGTGGGTTGGATGATCGGCCCGCCCGACGTCGTGAAGGCGGCCAGCAACCTCCAGTCGCACTTGTCGTCCAACGTCGACAACGTCGCCCAGGCGGCCGCCCTCGCGGCGCTCACCGGGCCGCAGGAGTGCGTGGCGGAGATGCGGGAGGCATTCGACCGCCGGCGCCGCCTGATTCACGGCCTCCTGAGCGCGGTCGACGGCGTGCGTTGCGCCGAGCCGGAGGGCGCCTTCTACGCCTTCCCGTCGCTCTCGGGCCTGCTCGGGCGTCCGTTGGCCGGTCGGACCGCGTCGACCTCCCTCGAGCTGGCCGAGATCTTCCTCGACGAGGCGAAGGTCGCGGTGGTGCCCGGCGAGGCGTTCGGCGCTCCGGCGTGCGCTCGCTTCACCTACGCACTGGGCGACGACGACATCACCGAGGGCATCGGGCGGATCGCCGCCCTCGTGGAGGGCTCGTGACAGCGGCGCCGAACCAGGCCACCGACGCCGAGCGGGCTCGCCGCTTCGAGCAGTTGATCGCACCCGAGGTCGACTTCCTCGCTCGGGTTGCCCGCTCGATGTCGCGCTCGGCGGCGGAGGCCGAAGACCTGGCCCAGGACACGCTGCTGAAGGCCTACCGGGCCCTCGACTCGTTCGACGGCCGGTACCCCCGCGCCTGGCTGTACCGGATCGCCCGCAACACGGCGATCAACCGCGACGAGCGGAACCGCGAGCTGCTCCTCGCCGACGGTGACGACATCGAAGGATCGATGACCCCGGGTGACGAGGACCTCGAGCCCGAGAGCCAGGTCGTCGCCCCAATTCTCGACCACCACCTCCAAGATGCCCTCGACGAGCTGCCGCCGGCCTTTCGGGTCGTCGTGCAACTCGTCGACGTGGAGGGGATGCGGTACCAGGAGGCCGCCGAAATGCTTGATCTCCCCGTGGGCACGATCATGAGCAGGCTGCACCGGGCGAGGCGCCGGTTGCGGGCAGCCCTCGCCGGGACGCACCTCGACCGGCCCGAGACTCCTGCCGACGACGACCGCGGTGAGGGCGAGCGATGAGACTTCCCGGGCTGGCGGCGTACCGGCGCTGGCGCCGTCGGCGCATCTGTATGGCCGCCCACGAGCGCATGCAGGAACTCGTCGACGGCGAACTGCCGGAGGGGCGGCAGCGCCGGGTCCTCGAGGAGCACGTCGAGCGGTGCGCGCCATGCGGGACCGATGCCGGGGAGCTCCAGGCGCTGAAGGAGGCGATCCGGCGAGTGGGGTCCGAGCCGGACCCGGCCGTCAAGGCCCGCCTCGTGGCCTTCCTCGACGAAGTTCGGGGCGGATCGGCCCCCCGCGAGGGCGACTGAACACCTCCCGTCCCGGGTATCTCCGGGCGGGGCGAGACCGTGACCGTCATGACGCGCTCCGTGGTGAAACCGGAGGGTTCAGCGCGGACGGGCGTTTTGCGCGTTAGGGTCCCGCTCGTACCTGAACGGCATTCCGGCCAGGTGCACGAGCACGTCGCATCCGGCCGGCCGAGACCGTTGAACCGACTGATCCAGGGAGGATCGATGCGACTTCGATGGGTACGGCTTCTCGCCTTGCTCCTGAGTCTGTCGCTCGTCGCCGCTGCATGTGACGACGACGACAATGGTGGCGACGACGGCGACGCGACGACCACGAGTCAGGAAGAGGGTGCGGCGCCCGCAGACCGGGGCAACGTCGACGGCACGCTCGTGCTCGGATCGGTGCTTCCCTCGACCGGTGACCTCGGCGTGCTCGGCGAGCCGATGAACCAGGCCGTCGCCATGGCCATCCGCGACATCAACGCGGCCGGTGGAGCGCTCGGCGGCGACGTCGAACTCGTAGCGGAAGACTCCGCGACCGACGAGAACGTCGCCAACCAAGCGGTCGACAAGCTGCTCGGACCCGACCAGGTCGACGCCATCATCGGGCCGGCGTCGTCACGAGTGAGCCTCTCGGTCATCGACAAGATCACCGGAGCCCGTACGGTCCAGTGCTCGCCGTCCAACACGGGGGTCGACTTCACGACCTACGAGGACGACGGGTACTACTTCCGCACGGCACCGCCTGACAACCTCCAGGGCCGCGTGCTGGCGGAGATGATCGCCGACGACGGCCACGCCAGCGTCTCGATCATGCACCTCGCCGACGCCTACGGGCAGGGCTTCGCCGACTCGCTCGCCGAGAGCCTCGAAGAGGTCGGCGTGACCGTCGACGAGCAGGTCGGCTACGACCCGCAGGGCACGAACTTCGACGCCGACGTCGCCCGTCTCGTCGAGGCCGGTTCCGAGGCCAACGCGCTGATCGCCTTCCCCGACACGGGGGCGACGATCATCCAGACGATGGTCGAGGAGGGCATCGGGCCCCAGGACGTCCAGCTCTACCTGACCGACGGCACCCAGTCGGGCAGCCTGGGCGCCAGCGTCGACCCCGACAACCCGACCGTCGTGGCGGGCTCGAAGGGCACGGCGCCGTCGGCGGCACCGCCGGGTGGTGCGGAATTCTTCCCCGCGGCGTTCGCCGAGTTCGCCCCTGGGGTCGACACCATCTTCTCGGCCCACGCCTACGACTGCACGATCGTCATCGCCCTGGCGGCCATCGCGGCCGACAGCGACGACTCCACCGCCATTCGTGACGAGATGAACGCGATCACGACGGCTGAGGAGGGCGACGTCGAGTGCTCGACGTTCGCCGAGTGCAAGGAGGCGCTGGAGGCCGGTGACGGCATCGACTACCAGGGCGCTGCCGGCCCGCTCGATTTCGCCGAAGCCGGTGAGCCGAGCCGCGGTGAGTACGACCGCTGGGAGTTCGGCGACGAGACGACCGAGGGTGACGACGGCGCCGTCTCGGTCGCCATCGACGTCATCGACACGGTGGTCGTGAGCGAAGAGGGAGTCGAGGGGGCGGCCGAGTAGGCACGCCTCTTCAAACGCATGTCGGAAGGGCCCGGGCGTATGCCCGGGCCCTTCCGCGTGCGAGGGAGTGAGCGTGAGAACGGGCCGTCGCCCGCTCAGTCGGTTTGGGCGAGCGAACCGAGGTAGAGCTCGATGACCTTGGCGTCGTGGAGCAATTCGTCGCCCGGCCCCGTGTAGGCGTTGCGCCCCTGGTCGAGGACGTAGCCGCGGTCGCAGATCTCCAGGCAGCGCCGGGCGTTCTGCTCGACCATGACGATCGACACGCCTGTCTCGTTGATCCGCTCGATGCGGTCGAACACCTCGTCCTGGGCGATGGGGGAGAGGCCGGCCGAGGGCTCGTCGACAAGCAACACCGACGGCTCCATCATCAGCGCCCGCACGAGCGCCAAGGTCTGGCGCTCGCCTCCCGACAGCGACCCGGCCCGCTGGCTCCGCCGCCGGGCGAGGAGGGGGAAGAGTTCGGTCACCGCTTCGAAGCGCTCGTTCCACCGCTTCGGGGAGAGGAAGAGCCCCATGCGGAGGTTCTCCTCCACGGTGAGGCGGGGGAAGACGTTGTGCGTCTGCGGCACGTACCCGACGCCGTTGGCCACCAGGTCGTGCGCCGCTCGATTGGTGATGTTGCCGCCTCGCAAGGTCACCTGGCCCGACCGCACCGGGATGAGCCCGAACATGGCCTTCAGCAGCGTCGACTTCCCCGCGCCGTTCGGCCCGATCACGCCGACGAGTTCGCCGTCGGCCAGGGTGAGGCTGCAGCCGGTCAAGATGTCGACCTCGGGCAGGTACCCGGCGACGACGTTGTCGGCTTCGAGCAGAGCGCCGGAGGTCACGCCGGTTCCTCCGCCTCCGTCGACTGCCCCCCGGCCTCCGCCTGCGCTCTGGTCTGCCCGTGGCGGGTGCCGAGGTAGGCGTCGATGACGGCCTCGTCGCTGCGCACGGCGTCGGGCGGGCCCTCCGAGATCACGCAACCTTCCGCCATGCAGACGACCCAGTCGCTCACGCTCATCACGACGTCCATGTCGTGTTCGATGAAGAGGACGCTGGTGCCGGTCTTCGGGAGTTCGACGACGTGCTCGAGAAGCGACTCGACGAGTGCGGGGTTCACGCCCGCCATCGGTTCGTCGAGGAGGAGGAGCTGGGGCTCGACCATCAAGGCGCGGGCCATCTCGAGGAGCTTGCGCTGGCCGCCGGAGAGCGTGCCGGCGTACTCGTCGGCCATGTGACCGAGGCGGAAGCGGTCGAGCAGCCCTCGGGCCCGATCTTCCACCTCGGCATCCTGCGACCGCCATCGCCAGGCGGCGAGGGCGTCGAGGAAGCGCTCGCCCCGCTGACCGGTGGCGGCGAGCTTCATGTTGTCGAGCACGGTCATCTTCCGCAGCGCTTTCGTGAGCTGGAAGGTGCGCACCATCCCGAGCCGGGCGATCCGGTGGGCCGGCAGGCCCGACGCGTCGGTGCCGTCGAAGGTGAAGCGTCCGCTCCCGCCGGAGTCGAAGCCGGTGATGAGGTTGAAGAAGGTCGTCTTCCCGGCGCCGTTCGGGCCGATGAGGCCGGTGATGATGCCGCGCTGCACTTCGAGGTGCTCGACGTCGACGGCGGTGAGACCGCCGAACGTCCGGCGCACGCTGTCGACGACGAGGATCGGGTCGGGCTTGACCGAGCCCGGCCGGGCCTCGGCAGCGGGGGCGGAGACAGGGGTGGTGTCAGGCATCGACGAGCATCTCCTGGCGGCGGCCGAAGATTCCCTGGGGCCGGAAGATCACGAGGAGCATCAACCCGAGGCCGACGAGTGCGAACCGCACGGCGCTCACCTCCTGCCGCGACAGCAACGACTCCGAGATCCACCCGACCGCGATCGCCTCCGTGAGGAAGAGGGCGGTGAACTGGAGGAGGAACCAGAAGACGATGGCGCCGGCGACCGGTCCGAGTCGGGTGGCCGGACCGCCCAGGATCAAGACCGTGTAGGCGAAGAACGTGATCACCGCCTGGTACGTGTCGGGGTTCACCGATTGCGTGTCGACGGCGAGGAGGGTCCCGGCCAGCGAGCCGATGACGCCGCCGACGACGAGGCTCTGCAGCTTGAACCAGAAGGCGTTCTTGCCGAGGCTGCGGGCGGCGTCCTCGTCTTCGCGAACCGCTCGCAGCACCCGTCCCCACGGGCTCCTGGTCAGGAGCCATACGAGCGCGGTGGCCAGTGCAACGAGACCCCAGCCGACGAGCATCACCCACAGCACCCGGTGGCTGAAGGCGAAGTCGCCCCACCCGTAGCGCCCCCGGGCCAGGGGGTTGAGGTCGTAGAACGAGTCGGCGAACTGCTGGATGCCGAACACGCCGCGCGTGAGCGGCTCGGCCGACGGCGAGCGGGCGCCGAGCCGGAGAATCTCGGCGGCGGCGATGGTGACGATGGCGAGGTAGTCGTAGCGCAGCCGCAGGGTCGGGAGGCCGAGGATGATGCCGAACGCGACGGCGGCGAGGATCCCGACGAGGATGCCGAGCCACAGCGAGCCGCCGTGGTGCACGGTCACCGCCGTGCCGTAGGCGCCGAGCAGCATGAAGCCCACGTGGCCGAAGTTGAGCAGGCCGGTGTAGCCGTAGTGGACGTTCAGCCCGATGGCGGCCAGGGCGAAGGCGGCGGCCTGCACGCCCACCGAGGCGCGGGCGGCCCCGATCAGGATGTCGACGATGTCCATGCCCTCACCTCCTCCGGCCGACGCGGTTCGTCGCGTGAGCTCATCCGACCCGTTCTTTCTGCCCGAGGATGCCCTGCGGGCGAACCAGCAGGACGGCGATCAGCACGAGGAGCGCCACGGCGAGCTTCAGTTCCGACTCGATCCAATAGGTGCTGACCTGGGTGACGACGCCGATCAGGAGACCGCCGACCATCGCCCCGTAGGCGGTGCCGAGTCCACCGAGGATCACGGCGGCGAACATCAACAGCAGCATCCGAAACCCCATGAGGTACGACACCGACTCGGTCATTCCCTGGAAGACACCACCGACGGCGGCGAGGGCCGTGCCGAGTACCCACGTGAGGAGGATGATCCGCTGCACGTCGATCCCGGAGGCGGCCGCCAGGTCGCGCTCGTCGGCGACGGCGCGCATCGCCGTGCCGAGGCGTGTGGCCTGGAGCAGCACGCCGACGAGGACGAGGACGAGCAGCGACAGCCCGACCACCCAGAAGTCCTTGGGGGGCGAAGAGATGGGACCAAGGTCGATCGACGTCTGCAGGGCGTACTGGCCATAGGGGTTGCTGCCGGGGCCGTATTGGATGAGGAAGAGGTGGCGGAGGAAGAGCGACAGGCCGATCGACACGACCAGCATCTGGACGAGGCCGGTGCGTCGCCGCCGCAGCGGCCGCCACAGGCCGAGCTCGAGGCCGCCGCCGAAGGCGCCGCTGACCGCGACGGCGAGGAGGCCTGCTCCGGCGAGCGACACGTCCCAGTCGGCCCCGGAGGCGTTGAAGTACCAAGCCACCAGCGCGCCGAAGGTGACGAGTTCGCCGTGGGCGAAGTTGACGAGGCCGGTGATGCCGAAGATCAGCGAGAGGCCGACCGACGCCACCGCGATGATGGCGCCGAGCACGAGGCCGTCGAAAGCGAGGTTGACGAGGCGGTCGAACGAACTCGCCCCTCCACCCTGGCGCTCGCCGAGGGCGAAGATCACGGCTTTCGCCTGGTCGCCCCGCACCGAGACGCCTTCGAGGGTCTGGCGGTCCTGGTTGCGGAGGCTGACGCCCTCCGGCAGCGAGTCGGTGTTGAGGCTGACGTCGTAACGCCCCGGCTCGGGCACCGGGATCTGCCACTCCCCGTCGGCGTCGGATTCGCCGGACGCGACTTCCTCGTCGTCGCGGCTGACGACGATCTCGACGCCCTCGACCGGCTCGCCCTCGAACCGCAACCGGCCACGGAACGACGGGCCCTCGTCCTCCGCCTCGGCGGTCGTCGTGGTGACGCCCCCGCCGACCACCGACGAGGGC
>DATLFW010000343.1:0-2653 GCA_035540775.1 Acidimicrobiia bacterium | reverse complement strand
CGCCAGCCGCTCGGCGTCGCCGCCGTCGGCGTCGGCGAGACGGGCGAGGGCGTCGGAAGCGCCGGCTGCCGCTTCGTGGCCGTCCATCAGCACGAGCCCGCCGGACGACGCCTTGCGGAGCAGCTTGTGGGCGTACAGCAGGGCGGGCAGGTGGGCGGGCACCTCGTCGACGAGGGACGCGGCCCCCTTCTCCTCCCGCTTCAACTGCTCCCAGTTCCGCATGACGGCGTCGGCGTCGTCTGCTTCGACGTCACCGAAGACGTGCGGGTGACGCCGGACGAGCTTCTCCCGGATCCCTCGCAGGACGTCGCCAATCGTGAACGCCCCGGCTTCCTTCGCCAGGGTGGCGTGGAAGACGACCTGGGCCGTCAGGTCGCCCAGTTCCTCCTCCACCAGCTCGTAGGCACCGGGCGGAACGGGCGTGGCGCCGCCGGGGGCGTCGGCCGGGAGCCTTTCGATCGCCTCCACCACCTCGTACGCCTCCTCGACAAGGTGGCGGGTGAGGCTGTGGTGCGTCTGCTCGGCATCCCAGGGGCAACCCCCCGGCCCGCGCAGCCGCTCGATGAGGGCGACGAACCGCGTGAACTCGTCGGAGGCGTCCGGCTCGCCCTCGACGAACACCGACGTCAGGTGATCGGGCTCCACCGCCCGGTCGAGCTCGTCGAGCGGCACGGTGGTGACGGCTTCGGTTGGGAGGCCGAGGCGCTGGAGCACCACGACCGGCGCCTCGGGCCGGAACCGCTCGAGGAGCGCCAACTTCACGTCCGACATGACGAGCCGGGAATCGCACTGGGCGACGAGGACGGGACCGGCCAGCGCCACCTCGCCGATGGAGCGGGCGTCGACGATGCGCACGCCCTGGAGCGGATCGACACCGAGGCGCGCCCAGGCCAGATCGGCAAACGAGATGCCGGGCACGAGTTCGACCTCGGCCGACGAGCCGAGGAGGAGGGCAACCGACCGCTCTGCCACGACCGGGCTGCCGGGGACTGCGTAGGCGACCTCCCCGTACTCACGGGCGGCGGCGAGCAGAGACTCGACGATGGCCGGGTAGACGGTGTCGAGGTCGCTCGCCGTCTCGTAGAGGTCGTCGAAGGTCTCGAAGGTGACACCGTCGGCTGCGAGGTCGTCGACGGCCGGATGGTGGCGTGTACGAGCGAAACGAACCGGCGCCCGTTCCAGCGCTCGCCGGGCGGCGGGGAGCACGAGGTCGCCCCCGGCGGGCCCGAGTCCGACCACCACGACCCGGGGCGACGTCACCGCACTCAGCCGCCGGGCTGGCCGGGGAAGAGTTCGCCCGGGACCTGGATGGGCTCCTCCGACGGCGGCCCGTCGCTCACCTGCGGCACCGGGGGCACCTGGACGAACCCGCCAGAGGCGCCGCTCGGGTCGAACGACCCGTACTTCGGGTTGACGTCGACGTCGAGGCCGGCGAGGAGGTCGTTCATCGTCTCGGCAAATGCCTGCTGCGACTCGGCCTGGAGACGCCCGGCGAGTTCCTCTCGCACGTCCTCAAAGGCAGGGGCACCCCGGCTCTCGACCAGGATCAGGTGCCAGCCGAACTGCGTCTCGACCGGCTCGGAGAGTTGCGCCTCCGGAAGCGACCAGGCGGCGTCCTCGAAGGGACCGACGAAGGTGCCGCGCGGGTGGCAGCCGAGGTCGCCACCCTGCGCCCCCGAGCCCGGGTCGATGGAGTTCGCCTGGGCGATCTCGGCGAACGAACCCCCGGCGTCGATCTCGGCCTTCAGCGCCGCCGCCTGCTCCTGCGACTCGACGAGGATGTGCTTCACGCAGACACGCCGCTCGAGGTCGTCGCGGGTGCGCTCGAACTCGGCCCGCAGCTCGGCCTCCGAGACCTCACCGCCGATCGACTCCTGCAACTTGATGATCCGGGCGAGCCGCTCGGCCACCCGCGTCCGGAACCACTGGTCGAAGCCGTCCCACACCTGCTCGCCGCCGAACTGCTGGACGGCGAGTTGCTCGGCGTTGCGCGTCTCCCCCTCGGTCAGGGAGAGGTCGCGCCGCTCGAACTCCATGGCGACGAGAGCGTCCTGCACCAGCACGTTCAGCCACGAGGCGGCGATGTCGGCAGAGACTGCCCCCTCCCCGCCACTGAGTTGGAACGCCTCGGCGGCGGCGGCGTTTTCCCGAAACTGCGCCAGTTCACGCAGGAACTCGTCCTCGGAGATCTCGGAACTCCCGACCTTGGCGGCGTAGGCACCGCCGATGCCGTTGGAGTTGCAGGCCGAGGCAGCCAGGGCCAGGGCCAGGACGGCCACGAGGCTCCGGGAGGTGAGGCGGACGGGACGAAGGGAACGAACGGCGCGGTTCACGATGCGGCGGATCCTATTGACGGGGTCGCAGGGGGGACCAACTCCGCCAGGAGTGTACGGGCCCGCTCGAGCTGATCGATGGCGTCCTGGCGTTCGCGGTCGCGACCGGGGCGCAGGCCGCCCTTCGCCGGCCGGGCGAGCGGCACGACCAGGTCGACGCCCCGCCCGTCGTCACGCTCCTTCACCGTGGAACGGGGGGCGAGGCGGTCGAGACGCACCTTCTGCGACTCCTTCAACGGCAGCGGGCCGAAGCGGGCGACGCCGTTGTGGAGCTGGAAGTCGGTGATTCCCACCCGGGCCAGTTCGGCCCGGAGCCGGGC
>DATLFW010000342.1:0-9037 GCA_035540775.1 Acidimicrobiia bacterium | reverse complement strand
ACGACGGCGACGAGGTCGGCGTTGTCGAAGATGTAGGCGAGCTCGGCCTCGACGTAGCGGTAGTTGATGTTGATCGGAACCGCCCGAAGCTTCAGGGCGGCGAACATCGCTTCGGCGAACTCGACCCGGTTGTAGGCGTAGACGCCGATGTGGCTCCCGGCCATCACCCCGTGGTCGGCGAGGTGGTGCGCCAGGCGGTTGGCCCGGTCGTCGAACTCCCGGAACGTCAGTCGCCGGTTCGGGTCGACCAGGATCGTGCGGTCGGGCACCGCGTCGGCGGCGTACTCGATCATGTCGGCGATGTTGAAAGCCATATCTCTCCCCGGCGACATCTCGTCGCCTCCTCCGCACGGCGGGGCCCCTGCCCCGCCGGCGGCCGTCCGGCAGCTCGTCGGAATTAGAACACGTTCTACAAATGGTCGGCAATCGCGCTAGCGTCACAGACCATGACGGAAACGCCGCACCTCCTCGTCGAGCGGCACGGGCACGTCGTGGTGGCAACCATGAACCGGCCCGACGCCCGCAACGCCCTCTCGCCCCAGATGCTCGACCTGATGTCAGAGACGTGGGACGAGGTCAATGCCAACCCTGACACCGCTGCGCCGTCCTCACCGGCGCCGGCGGCACCTTCTGCGCCGGGATGGACCTCAAGGCGATGGCGGAGCGGCCACCCGGTGAGGCAATGCGCGACGGTGAGGGCGGATTCGACCCGGCCCGCATCAAGCCGCTCCTGAAGGGGTTCCTGCTCGACAAGCCGCTCATCGCCGCCGTCGAGGGCGCGGCGGTGGCGGGCGGGACGGAGATCCTGCAGGGCACCGACATCCGAGTGGCCGGCGAGGGAGCCTTCTTCGGCGTCACCGAGGCCCGCCTCGGCCTGTTCCCGATGGGTGGGTCAGCGGTGCGACTTCGCCGCCAGATCCCCTACACGCTCGCCGCCGAGATCCTCCTCACGGGGCGTCACGTCAGCGCCACCGAGGCGAAGGAGATCGGCCTCATCGGTCACGTCGTTCCCGACGGCCAGGCGCTCGACAAGGCGATGGAGATCGCCGAGACGGTGGCTGCGAACGGCCCGGTGGCCGTCCAGAAGATCCTCCAGACCCTCCGCGACACCGAGTGCCTGCGAGAGGACGAAGCGTTCGCGATCGAGTCGCAATTGGGTATCGAGGTATTCCTCTCCGAGGACGCGCGCGAGGGCCCCCGGGCCTTCAAGGAAAAGCGGACACCGCAGTTCAAGGGGCGCTGACCTCACCCAACCCCCTCGCGCAACCCCCCGTTGCCGTTTCGCGCCCGGGGGCGGCGGGTAGCAGCGTCCCCACTATGGCGCGAGGGGACCTTCCGCAGCGGCGCGTTCCATCCGAAACCCCTCGCTCGTCGGTGCGCGGGGCGCCGGGACGGTTGCCGGTGGGCCGGAAGGCCCTATTGGCTGTCACACCCTGCTCGTACTGTGCCCCCGACATGCGGCGGGAGGGACTCACATGACGCAGGTCTTCACCGGTTCCCGGATCTCCCCGGTCGACCGGATCTACGCGCGGGCCATTTCGGTGGCGGTGCGCCGACGCGACGAGGAAGCGGCAATCCGGGAATTCGTGACGCTGGCGGGCGGTGACCCCCATTCCCTGGGTCGGGCGCGTGGGATGCTCGAAGCGCTCCTGAACGAGCGCCCCGAGGCGGAGCACCTTCGTTACGGGCTGGCGCTGCTCACCACCGCCTGGATCCGCTCCATCGAATCCTCCACCTGACCCCCGTCGCTTTCGGTCACTTCACCCCCCGGTACGGTGGGAGATCGACCGAAAGCCCGGCCTCTCAGGGAGTGTCGGCGAAGACGCAGCGGGTGCCGTCGCGCTCCATCTCCACGACGCAGCGGTTGCATGGGATGCACCGGCTCCGCTCCATCTCTCCAGCCTCCATCCGCCGGGGAAGGTCGGGGTCGCGCAGGAGCGCCCGGGCCATCGCCACGAACTCGAACCCCTCGGCCATCGCCCGCTCCATGGTGTCGAGACGGGTGAGACCGCCGAGGAGGATGAGGGGCAGGTCGACGGCGGCCCGCACCTCGAGCGCCTGAGGGAGGAAGAACGCCTCCTCGAACGGCCAGGCCTTGAGGAAGTAGAACGACGTGAGGCGCAGGCCGAGGCGGCGCACCACCCCCCTCTCGTTCTCGATCAACTCCCGGAGCGGCACCTCGCCCCGCATCAGGTACATCGGCGTGCGACTGGTGAACCCGCCCGTGAGCTCGAGGGCGTCGACCGAGCCGTCCGACTCGATCATGCGGGCGACGGTGACGCCGTCTTCCAACGTGAGCCCGCGCCGGAATCCGTCGCTCATGTTGAGCTTGGCGGTCACCGCCATGCTGGCGGGCGCCGCCTGGCGGACCCGGCGAAGCACCTCACGAGGGAAGCGGGCCCGGTTCTCGATCGAGCCGCCCCACTCGTCCTTCCGCCGGTTGGTGAACGGGGTGAGGAACTGGCTGAGCAGATACCCGTGGCCGACGTGGACCTCGACGGCGTCGAAGGCCGCCTCGCCCGCGAGCTCGGCCGCCCGGGCGAAATCGTCGGCGAGACGGTCGAGATCGCCATCGGTCGCCGGCCGGGAGAAGGCGAGCCCCGCCGGGTTGAACACCTTCGACGGGCCGACGGGCCGGCCGCCGATGGCATGCGGGGTGGCGAAGTAACCGGAGTGGCCGATCTGGAGGGAGGCCGCGGCGCCCTCCTCGTGGACGGCGTCGGTCAGACGGGCGAGACCCGGGACGGTCTCGGGGCGCATCCAGAGCTGGTGCCGGAACGTGCGACCGTCGCCCGAGACGGCGCAGTAGGCCACCGTCGTCATGCCGACGCCACCGGCGGCGAAGCGGCGATGGAAGGCGATCAGGTCGTCCGTGACGAGCCCGTCGCGGGTCATCCCCTCGTTCGTCGCCGACTTCACGATCCGGTTCCGGAGCGTCAAGGGCCCGAGGGCAGCAGGTGAGAACAACCGCTCGCGTTCTTGGCCTCCGGAGCCGTTCATGTCCCTGCACAAAGGGCCAAGAACGGGGTCATGCCGGCCATTCGATGTGGGCCTGGATTTCGGCGCCGTCGTCACTCAGCCAGCCCTTGGTGGCGGCGTAGTCGAGCGTCGCTTGGAAGTCTTCGCTCCACCCGTCGGGCACTCGCCCGGCGGCCATCTCCCGCACGGCCTCCGCTCGGATCCAGGCTGTTTCGCGGTCCGCGAGGTGGCCGACGCGAGCCAGGGCCTCCCCGACCGACGTCTCGTCGCCCTCCTCCACCACGACCTTGAAGCCCTTCAGGTCGCCGGGCTCCTCGAGCGCGACGTCGGAACCCTTCACGACGATCACCATGGCATCGTCACTCCCCCGTTGGGTCGCAGGATCTGCCCGGTCATGAACCGGGCGGCGTCCGACGCCAGGTACACCACGGCGTCGGCGATGTCGGACGGCTCGCCCGTGCGCCGCAGCGGCGCCACGCTCGCCATCATCTTCACGTAGGCCTCCCGGGCCTCCTCGTCGACGGTCCCGTCGTCGTTCCGGAAGCGGCGCTCCGTCATCGCCGTCGGCACGTAGCCCGGTGCCACCGCATTCACCCGCACGCCGGTCGGACCCCACTCGAGCGCGGCGGTCCGCGTCAGCATGACGACGGCCGCCTTCGACATGGCGTAGGCGCCGAGGCCGGGCGCCGGGAGGTCGACGCCCGACGAGGCCATGTTCACGATCGACCCACCGCCGCCGGCAGCCATCCTCGCCGCCGCCGCCCGGGTTCCGAACAGGACGCCCTTCAGGTTCACGGCCAGCACGCGGTCGAGATCGGCCTCGGCCAGGTCGGACAGGGGGGCGGCGACCATGATCCCGGCCACGTTCACCATGACGTCGATCCGGCCGTGCTCCTCGGTGGCGGCCGCCACCAGCGCCTCCACGGCGCGCTCGTCCGACACATCGGTGGGCTGGGCGACGACCGCGCGGCCGCTGCTTCCGCCCGCGAGCGACACGGTCTCGGCCAGTCCTGCTTCGTCGACGTCGGCGACCATGACGGCCGCCGCTCCCGCCTCGGCCAGCGCCACGGCGCAGGCCCGGCCGATCCCGCTCGCCGCCCCCGTCACCACTGCGACGCGACCGTCGAGGCCGAAGCGCGACGGTGTCACCGCCGGTCCGGCTCCCGGCCGTGGATCGACTTCGTCACCCGGTTGCAGGCATCCCGCAGCGCTTCGCCGTAGCGCGCCACCTCCTGCCCGCTGAGCCGTGCGGGGAACCCGAAGAGCGAGAGGGCGAGGGCGACGTCGCCGGCCGGACCGAAGACGGGCGCCACGAGGTGGTTGACGAAGTAGTCGGCGCTGGCGTCGAGCTCGACGAGGATGTAGTCCTCGTGGCCGAGGTCGTCGATGAGCGATTCCACGACCCGCCGGGAGGGAGCGGCCCGCTCGTCGCCTGCCAGCTGCCGCAACGCCTGACCGAGCGTGGCTCGAGGATCGGCTTCGAGGCCGACGACGTAGCCGCGCCCCCGGGCGGCCTCGAGACCGAGGCCGTAGCGGTGCACCTCGTCGGGGGAAGCGTCGCGACCGAGGAGGGCGAGCCAGCGCTCGACCTCGCGGGGCGGCGCCCAGGCCTTGAAGACGGTGCCGAGCGGCGGCACGAGGGGCAGCCGTTGGCCCACCTGGAGGAGCCCGTTCAGGGCTCCGGTACGCGGGACCCCGGAGCGGGCGACGATCACGATCTCGTCGCCCAGGGCTTGCGTCGCCAGGCATTCGAGGCCGAGACGGTCGGCGAGCTGGCGCATCTCGTCACGGGCGAACTCGACGACCGGCGTGCCCCCACCCTGGGCGGCGTTCCCGAGAGCGATGAGGGCGGGGCCGAGCGAGAAGGTGAGACGGGCCGGGTGGCGCAGGATGTAGCCCGCGTCGGCCAGCGCGTTCAGCATCGAGTGCGCCGTCGCCTTGTTGAGGTCGAGACGCCGGCTCAGCTCCGAGAGGCTGAAGTCCTCGCCGGGGTGCGCGGCGAGGAAGTTGAGGACCGAGACGACCCGTTCGACCGCCGGGGCCGGCCGCGCCACCTCAGTCCCACCCCCTCAGCGTGTGTGCGTATGGCGTCGCGCTATGCGCGACGCCATACGCACACACGATCGAGGGCTGCATCGCTACATCCCCATCGGGAAGGGGAACTTCGCCGAGACGCCACCGTCGACGACGATGGTGTGACCCGCGATGTAGCTCGACAGCGGCGACGCCAGGAACAGGGCGGCGGCGGCGATGTCGGGCGGCTCGGCGACCCGGCGGAGCGGGGCGTTCCCCGACTGCATCTCCCGGCCCTCGTCGCCGAGGATCTGGCTCACCCGGGGCGTCCACACGACGCCGGGCGCCACGGCGTTGACCCGCACGCCCTGCGGCCCCAGCTCGACGGCCATGCTCCGCACCAGCGACATCAGACCCGCCTTGGCAGCGCCGTAGGGCGAGTGGAGAGGCGCCGAGGTGATGCCGCTGACCGAAGCGATGAACACCATGGTGCCGTCGCCCTGCTCGGCCATCACTCGCCCCGCCGCCTGCCCGTAGAAGAAGGCGTGACGCAGGACGATGTCGAACGTCCAGTCCCAGTCGTCGTCGGTGGTGTCGAGGAACTGCTGGTATCGGGCCATGCCGATGATGTCGACGAGCCCGTCGATCCGCCCGCCGAGCGCCTCCCGGGCGTCGGCCACCGACCGCTCGACCTCCTCCCGCTTGGTGGCATCGACCACCTGCGGGACGCCGTCGACCTCGTCGGCGATCTCGTTCGCCAGCTCGTCGACGGCGTCGACGCACACGACCTTCGCCCCGGCCTGGGCCAGCGCGTGGGAGGTCTGCCGGCCGATGCCCTGACCGGCCCCGACGACCACGTAGCCGCGGCCGTCGAGGCGGAGCAGGTCGGGATAGGCCGGAACCGGCGAGGCGTCGGTCGACGTCACTTCGACGAGGCCTCAGCCGCCGCAGCAGCGGCTGCCGCCGCAGCCTCGACGAGGTCGGGGCGGCTGCCTGGCTGGAGCTCGGGGTTGGGAGCGTGCACCTCGACCCGGTGGCCCCGCTTCTCCAGCTCCGGCACGAGTTCCTTGCCGAGGAGCTCGATCGACTGCATGACAGCCTCGTGCTCGAGGTGGCCGAAGGTCTGGTAGCAGATCAGCTGGTCGACCCCGATCGACTCGTACTTCAACACCTTCTCCATGCACTGCTCGGGGTCGCCGACGATGATCATGTCCATGTCGTTGAACGCCCGCGGGTCGAAGTCACCGTCGGCGTGCTGCTTGAGGAACGGGAAGTACTTGTCCTGCTGGTCCTGAGGGAGGTGCGAGAACTCCCACTCCAACGTGAAGTTGGCGAGGTTGTGGTACCACCACCACACGGACTCCCAGACGCCGTTCTCCTCCGCCTTCTCCATCGACGGGGCACAGTGGGCGAGGGTGTAGGCCGCCACCCGGTCGTTGCGAACGCGGGTGATGGGCTGGGCCTTCGAGGCCGCGTCGCGATAGGCGGCGATCGTCTTGGCCATCGACGACACCGGCTGGAGGATGGCGAAGCTGAGCAGCCCCATCCCGAGGGAGCCGGCCAGCTCCGAGGAGCCCGACGACGTCGCCGCCATCCACGGCGCCGGGTGCGGGTCCTGCATCGGCTTGGGCGTCACCATCCGGCGGGGGAACTTCAGGAACTCGGAGTCCTCCTCGTAGTACTCGGACTCCCACATGCCGACGACCGACTTGATGGCGGCCTGCGCCTTTTCCTTCGAGCGCTCGATGTCGACGCCGAAGGCCATCTGCTCCATGGGAGTCGACCGACCCGTGCCCCACTCGACCCGGCCACCCGAGAGGATGTCGACGGTCGCCACCTTCTCGGCGACACGCATCGGAGGCGTGAACTCGTGCGGCATGAGGCAGACACCGAAGCCGAGCCGGATGTTCTCGGTGATCTGCGAGAAGGCGCCGTGCACGACCTCGGGTGCCGGGTTGTGCGAACGCCCTTCACGGAAGTGGTGCTCGACAAGCCAGACGGTGTTGAAGCCGACCTGGTCGGCCAGGCGCACCTGCTCGAGCGTGTTGCGGAAGGCCCGCTGCTCCGCCTCTCGCTGGCCGTAGGGGTGCGGCTTGTCCCACGGCTTCGGGGCGTCGATCTCGTACATGATGTCGAGCTTCACCAAGGCCTCCTCGGTCTTGCGAAGTGTTTGCGATATTGAACGCTTGATCGCAGTTCTGAACGGACTCTAGGATGCGTCTGACGGGTCGTCAACTCCGTGGGAGGCTCCACCGATGTTCAACCTTGCCGACTGCTTCGAGAAGGTCGCCGACGCCGTCCCCGACCGGACCGCCCTCGTCTGCGGCGACCGGCGCCTCACCTTCCGCGAACTCGACGAGCGGGCGACCCGTCTCGCCCATCACCTCGCCGAACTCGGTGTCGGGACGAACGACCACGTCGGGATGTACGCGTACAACTGCACCGAGTGGATCGAGACCTTCATCGCCTGCTTCAAATTGCGGGCGGCGGCGATCAACGTGAACTTCCGGTACACGCCGGAGGAGCTGAAGTACCTCTTCGACGACGCCGACCTGAAGGCAATCGTCCACGGCCCCGAGTTCGACCCGCCCTTCGACGGCCCCCTCCTCGAGGTGGGCGACGACTACGAGAAGGCCGTCGCCGCCGCCTCCCCCGAGCGCGACTTCGGTCCGCGCTCCGCCGACGACCACTACGTCATCTACACCGGCGGCACCACCGGCTACCCCAAGGGCGTGATCTGGCGGCACGAGGACGCCTTCTTCGCCGTCTTCGGGGGCGGCAACTACGCCGGGGAGCCGGTGGGCTCCGAAGAGGAACTGGCCGAGAAGGCGGCGACCTCCGACCAGGGCTGCTACCTCATCACCCCGCCCCTCATGCACGGGGCGGGGCAGTGGGTGGCGTTCGGCGCCGGCCTCCTCCAAGGGATGAAGGTCGTCCTCCTCGACGGCGCCCGCTTCGATCCCGAGCGCGCCCTCGACCTCGTCGACGCCGAGCAGGTCTTCTCGATGAGCATCGTCGGCGACGCCATGGGCCGCCCGCTGGCCGAAGCCCTCGCCGCAAACCCCGGGCGGTGGAACCTGTCGTCGCTCGTCGTCATCGGCTCAGGCGGTGCGCCCCTCTCCCCCACGGCCAAGGAGATGCTGGGCGAACTGGCGCCGAACTGCTTCGTCATCGACTCGTTCGGGGCGTCGGAGACCGGCTACCAGGGCCGCGCCACCGAGGGGCGCCGGTTCCAGGTTGGCGAGAACGCCGCCGTCTTCACCGAGGATCTCCGGCGGGTGGAGCCGGGCTCCGGCGAGGTCGGGATGCTCGCCCAGGGCGGGCGGATCCCCCTCGAGTACTACAAGGACCCTGACAAGACGGCCCGCACCTTCGTCGAGGTCGAGGGCAAGCGCTGGGCCCTCCCGGGCGACATGGCGACGGTGGAGGCCGACGGCACCATCAACCTCCTCGGCCGGGGGTCGCAGTCGATCAACTCCGGTGGCGAGAAGATCTACCCCGAGGAGGTCGAGGACGCCCTGAAGTCGCACCCCGCCGTCCTCGACGCCCTCGTCGTGGGGGTCCCCGACGAACGATGGGGCGAGCGGGTCGCCGCCGTCGTGGCGGTGAAGGACGGCGCCGCCCCGAGCCTCGACGAACTCCAGGAGCACTGCCGCTCCTCCATCGCTGGCTACAAGGTGCCCCGTCAGTTGGAGATCGTGGACTCCGTGCCCCGCCAGCCCTCCGGCAAGGCCGACTACCCCACCGCAAAGAAGCTGTTGACCGGGAACTCGTGACGGCGATGGGGCGTCGAAGCGGCATGACGACACTGCGACGCACCCTCAGGTTCACCGTCGCCGCGATCGTGGCGGCGTCCCTCCTCGCCGCCTGCGACGGCGACGACCCGTCGGTGGAAGCCGGCGGAGGCGGCCAGACCGACGAGCGCACCCTCGTCCTGCGCATGCAGACGATCGGGGGGTTCCTCCCGCCGGAGGAGCACTTCCGCATGGTGCCGTCGGTCAGCGTCTACTCCGACGGCCTCGTGATCACCCAGGGCGCCCAGATC
>DATLFW010000341.1:0-2400 GCA_035540775.1 Acidimicrobiia bacterium | reverse complement strand
AAAGGCGGCCGCATCGAGCGTGCCCTCGGCCGCGGAGGAGCGGATCAACAGATCGAGTTCGTCGAGCGATCGCACCGCCGTCAGCTCCTCTTGCGGTTCGACGCGGAAAAGACGCAGAACCAGGTTGGCGGCTCCGTTCAGCACCCGGATGAGGGGGCCGAAGACGGCGGCGAACCAGCGGAACGGGCGGACGACGAGCTTCGCCGTGGTGAGCGGGCGGGCGATGGCCCAGCTCTTCGGCACCAGTTCCCCCATCACCATCTGGGTGACGGTGGCAAGACCGAGCGCAACTACGACCGACAGACCCGAACCGGCGTCGACGTCGCCGAGGGGCAGGGCATCGAGGAGGGGTTCGAGCACGCGGGCGAGGACGGGCTCGCCGACGTATCCAAGGACGATCGACGTGATCGTGATCCCGAGCTGTGCACTCGACAGTTCGAACGAGAGCCGGCGCAACGAGTCGAGAACGAGGGCGGCGCTGCGGTCGCCCTCCTCGGCAAGCTGTTCCACCCGCGTGCGGTCGACGGTGACAAGGGCGAACTCGCCCACGACGAAGAGCCCGTTCGCCAGGATGAGCAGCGCGATCGCCAGGAGCCCCAGAAGGACGTCCACGAGGACTCCTACTCCGCGACCGGCGGCAGCGGTCCGACGGGGCTGAAGTCGAACCGCGGCGGGCGGTGCTCGTACTCCGACACGTCGAAGGCGAGCTCCGGAGTGAGATCACGCACCAGGGCATCCGGGTCCATGAGCGCGGCCTCGATCTCGGCCACCGTCGCGGTGTCGGGATCGAGCCCGGCGCCGTGCAGGGCCCGGTCGTGGGCGGCTCCGAGGGGCCCTTCCGACAGGACCTGGACCACGGCGGGCAGGGTCTCGGGATCCTTGAGGAGCCAGGAGTGGGTGGCGTCGTGCACCACGACGAGATGACCACCGGCCCGCTCGGCGGCGTCGACAGCCGTCTCCAGCGGAACGACGAGGTCGCGCTCGCCGTGGACGATCATCGTCGGGACACCGTGCCGTCGCAGCGCGTCGAGCGTCACGCGGCTCGATCCTGACCGGATGATGGCGACGGCGGGTGCGAACAGCCGCCAGGGGCGCCGAGCGATCCGGAACACCGAGGGTGCCAGCAAGCGGAGGAGCTTGCGGGCCTGGTCGCGGCTGGCGAGCACCGGGATGGTGGCCAGGGTGTCGAGGCCGATCAGGAATCCCCGCCAGGCGAGGAGCGGCGGGAAGACGCGGGCCCGGGCGACGATGCGATCCCACGGATGGCCGAGGATCGGATCGACGAGCACGAGGGCGAGCGCCCGCTCGGGCTCGACGGCCGCGAGTTCAGCCACGATCCGCCCGCCCATCGAGTGCCCGACGAGGACGGCCCGGCGGATGCCGAGGTGGTCGAGAGTCCGGGAGAAGAGGTCGACGTAGGCATCGAAGTCGATCTCGCTCTCGGGGAGGACGTCGGTGCCGCCGTGCGAAGCGGTATCGACGGCGACGACCTTGTAGCCCAACGCCACGAGGCGAGAGAGCGTCTGGGCGTACGTGAAGCCTTCCGCCATGAAGCCGTGGACGACCACGAAGGGAACGCCCCGGCCGGCGACGGCGACGCTGACCTGGTGGCCGTCAGGGAGCGTGACGACGTGCCGGGCGAGACGCGGGGTCGCGGCGCGGCCGGTCGTCCCGACGATGGCGTCCTCGGCCGCCTCGACCGACGACTGATGGTCACGCAGGCGGGCCTGCTCGCCGTCCACCACTCCATCGTGCCCCATCTTTTGGCTGCTCCTGCCGGTCATGGCCGGCAGGAACAGCCAAAACGAGACGGAAGGTCGCTCAGCTTCGTGACTGCAACGCCTCGAGGAGCTTCGGCAACACCTTGTGCACGTCGCCGACGATGCCGAGGTCGGCCACGCTGAAGATCGGGGCGTCGGCGTCCTTGTTGATGGCGATGATGTTCTCCGAGTTCTTCATCCCCACCAGGTGCTGCGTGGCACCCGAGATGCCGCAGGCGATGTAGACCTTCGGCTTCACGGTCTTGCCCGTCTGGCCGACCTGGTGCGAGTACGGCACCCAGCCGGCGTCGACGATCGCCCGGGATGCGCCCGCCGCACCCTTGAGCGACTTCGCCAGCGTCTCGATCATCTCGTAGTGCTCGGCCGCCCCGAGACCCCGGCCGCCCGACACGACGACGGTGGCGTCCTCGAGCTTCGGCCCGACCTGCTCCTCGACGTGACGGTCGACGACTTCACCGTCGCCGGCACGACCGACATCGACCGACGGGGCGGCAGCCACCTCGGCGGCGCCGCCGCCGGCCCCCTCCGGGTTGAACGACTTGGGGCGGATCCCGCCGAGGTACGGCTTCTCGCCGGTGAAGGCGGTCGACACGATCTTGGTGCCGCCGAAAATGCCCTT
>DATLFW010000340.1:0-6208 GCA_035540775.1 Acidimicrobiia bacterium | reverse complement strand
GCTGCGGACGCCGAGCTTGGAGAGAATGCGCCCGACGTGGTGTTCGGTGGTCTTCGCCGAGATGAAGAGCCGGCCGGCGATCTCGGCGTTCGTGAGACCGAGTCGGAGGAGATCGAAGACCTCGCGCTCCCGTTTCGTCAGCTCCGCGAGGAGGGTGTCGGCGTCCTCGGCGGAGGCCGAACGGGAATGGACGCCGAGGCGGCGAAGGATTGCCCGGGCTCGGTCACGACCAGGCTGCACCCCGAGGCGATCGAACACCGCGAGTGCCGCCCGGGCCTCGGCGATGGCGCCCGCCTCGTCGCCCTCCGCGTCCAAGGTGGCGGCCAGTTCCGTGCGGAGCGTGGCGGCCAGGACCGGACGCTCCTCGGCGACCAACCGGCCCTTGGCGTCACGCAAGACGCTCGACGCCTCGGCGGTGGCGCCCCGCGCCACCAAGACCTTCGCGCTCGCCATCGCCGTCTGGGCTGCGACGACCGGGCTGTCCCCCTCGGCGGCGATGCGCGCCAGCCGCTGGGCCGCGCGGTCGGCGGCGTCGAGGTCGTTCCGGGCGAGTTCGGCGTCGACCAACACCGCGAGCAACCCGGCACCCCGGAGGGCGTCGCCCACCATCTCGCCGAGGCCCCGCTCTGCGACCGCCGCTGCCATCTCCGGCTCGCCCTGCAGGAGATGGATTCGTGCCAGCGGCTCGCACGCCGCCAACCGGTCCTCGTAGGGAGCGAGGACGCGGGCCGCCTCCTCGACCTGGCCCTGGTCGAGGCGGAGGGTGGCCAGCCGGCATGCGCTCTCGACGCGATGCATCTCGGTCTCCCAGGTCGCGGTGGAGAGGGCTTCCAGCAGCACCTCCTCCGCCTCGGGCCATCGCCCGGCGCTGGAGAGGACGGCGCCGTACGCCACGCGGCAATGGTTGCCGAGGACGATCGGACGTCCGGCCGTCGGACCCAGGAGCAACTCGTGCACGAGACGCATCCACTCTTCGGCCCGGCGCAGATCGCCCGTTCGCTCGCATGAGCTCAACATGGCGCAGAAGCTGCGGCCGGCCGTCGACAGGTCGCTCACCTCGCCGGCGGTGATGATCGCCATCGCCTCGTCGAGTCGGCGCAATCCTTCGGCGATGTGTCCCTGCGAAACGAGGGCGAGGCCGAGGTCGGCGAGCGCCCGGACTTCGAGGTGGCGGTCGTCGAATTCGAAGGCGAGTTCGAGGGCGCGCTCGGCGCTCTCCTGCAATTCGTCGACGTCGGGGCGGGCGCAGGCGATGTACGCGAGGTCGACGTATCCCCATTCGACGCAGGGGCCGACCTTCGCGAGCAAGCGCCGTGCCCGCTCGACCCAGCCGCGCCCAGCGGCCTCGTTTCCGAACGCCGTGACGTGAAGTTCGGCAAGATCGGCGGCGATGCGGGCTGCGCGACGGAGGTCGCCCGCGTCGCGGAAACCTCGGAAGGCCGCTTCCAGCGAGCGCCGGCTGTCGGCGAGCCGGTGCTCGGCATAGTGAATGCCCCCGAGCATCTCGTGGGCGACCGGATCGTCGACCTCGGCGAGCCGGGTGGTGAGCTGCGCGGCGGCGCCTTCGAAGTCCCCCGCCTGCAGGGCGTCGGCCGCTGCTGCGACGAGCTGGTTCAGGTCGCCTGCCATACGGCGGATTGTACGGGCGTCACCCGTGCGTCGATCGCGGGCGCGGCGGGTACGCGGCGGGCATGGCAGCGCAGCGAGTTCGAGATCGAGCGACCGACACCGGATCCGGCGAGAGGAGGTCGGACGACGACCGCGGCCGCGACGCCCGAGCGGTCTCCGACATCCCGGCCAAGGGGTGGAAGGACGTCCTCGCCCGCACGTACCGCAGCATCAAGGTCGACAACGTGCCCCTGCTGTCGGCGGGGGTCGCCCTCTACCTGCTCATCGCCCTCGTCCCCGCCCTGATCGCGTTCATCTCGGTGTACGCCCTGGTGAGCAATCCGGCCGAGATCCAGCGGGAGATCGCCAGCCTGACGGAGGGGGCACCGTCCGGCGTCGAGGAACTGCTGACGACCCAGGTGAACCGGATCGCGGAGTCCTCGGCGGGGCGTTCGTTCGCCGCGCTGGGAATCGGGCTTCTCGGTGCGCTGTGGGCGACATCGACCGGAATGCGCCACCTGATCAGCGCCGTGAACGACGCCTACGACGAAGGCGAGACCCGTGGGTTCCTGCGGCTGCGAGGCCGGGCGATCCTCTTCGCCCTCGGCGCCGGCGTGCTCTTCGCCGTGGCGCTCTTCGTCATCACCGTCGTCCCCCCGCTCGTGGCCGACCTGGCCACGCCGTTGCAGGTCGTCGCCCGGGTGCTGGTGTTCGTGGTGCTGGCGGCGATCTTCGCCGTGGCGCTGGCGCTCGTGTACCGGTACGCCCCCGACCGTGACAACGCCGAGTTCCGGTGGGTGAGTTGGGGGGCGGTCATCGCCACGTTGGTGTGGGTGGCGGCGTCGATCGGGTTCTCGTTCTACGTCGCGAACTTCGGGACCTACAACGCCACCTACGGCTCGCTCGGTGCCGTCGTCATCCTCATCCTGTGGCTGGTCATCACCGCCTACGCCGTCCTCGGCGGCGCCGAGCTGAACGCCGAGTTGGAAGCGCAGACGCGCCACGACACCACCGTCGGGCCCGACCGGCCGATGGGCGAGCGAGGGGCGGTCAAGGCCGACGAGGTCGGCCCGTCGTCGGAGCAGATGGACGAGGAGACGCAGGCCCCGCGGTGACGCGGCGTCCTTCGAGCGTGACGCGGGCGGGTCAGCGCGCGAAGCCGTCGCCGGGTTGGGCGTCCCACCATTCGTGGAGGCGGGCGGCGGCGGCGAGGTAGAGCGGGGCGTCGCTCGCGTTCGTCGCCGCCGCGTCGAGGCACGCCAGCGTGTACTTCACGAGATGCGCGTCGTGGTGCCGGGACGCCCGGGAAGCGAGCTCGCTGGGGGCGAGGACCGACGGCGACGGCGAGCGTCACGGCGGCGTCGGCGTCGCCGGCGAGTCCGAGCACGGCCTGAGGCATCGTGAGGCAGTGCGTCCACCCGTACGGCGCGAATGTCGGCGCCTCCTGCGCCATCGACCACGCCGCGATCCGGAGCAGGTCGGCGCCGGCGACACCCGGCTGCGTGGGCGTGCGTACGAGACCCGAGAGGAGGCGCGGGGCGACACCCGACTCCTCGGCCTGCGACATGATCGGGAAGATGAAGTCGCTTCCGGGCAAGCCGAGGCGAGGCACGTCGAGGAGCGCGTCGGCGAGGGAAGCGGGTGCGGGCGGAAGGTCGGGGTGTTCGAACCACCGCAGTCGCCAGTCGGGGTAGCGGGCGATTTCACGGAGTGGCCCCCGCACGAGGGCTGGCGTCGCCCCGGCTTTTACGCCGCGTTCGAGCAGGTTGAGGAGGATCGCCCCGTGGGCCGCAGCCCCCAACGACGCCACGACCGGGGCGGCAAGGGCGCGGCGGATCTCGCCCGGCGTCGCCTGCGCCGCGAAGGCAACGGCGAGCCCGTCGACGTCGTCGAGATCGCCGGCCGCCAGGGCCGCTACGAGCCGGTCGGGTCGGTCGCTCGGATCGCCGGGCGCGGCCCCGCGCGCGGGCGGGTCGACGGAGTCACCCGCCGCTTCGTACGTCGCGGCGAGCCAGACCAGGCGCTTGCGGGCGTCCTGGCGAGCCGACGGAGCGACCATCGGGAGGAGCAGCGCCCGGGCCAGTAGTTCGAGCGGGGCATGGAGCACGAACGAGTCGGCCGGCGCCGCCTTCGGAACTGAGACGACCTCGCCGACGGCCGCAACCAGCCGGGCGTCGGGCCACGCATCGAGCCCTCGGCGGGCGTACTCGTCGTGCACGTCGTCGGGGGCGATGCCGGAAAGGTCACGGTCGATGGCAGGTGCGCCGGTCATGACCGGTACCGTACGAGTTGAAGTTCACTTCAAGTCAAGGAGCTTGCCATGGCGAGCGAGTGGCTCAGCATCGGCGAGGTCGCCGACCGCACCGGTGTCGCCACCTCGGCGTTGCGCTTCTACGAGCGGGAAGGGCTGGTCGAGGCCGAGCGATCGGACGGGGGCCAGCGCCGGTTCCACCGCGAAGTGCTGCGGCGGGTGGCGTTCATCCGGGTGGCACAGCGGGTCGGGCTCACCCTCGACGAGATTCGTGCAGCACTCGCGACGCTGCCGAAGAGCCGGACCCCCACGGTGGCCGACTGGACCCGCCTGAGCCGGGCGTGGCGAGCGCGGCTCGACGACCAGATCGCCGTCCTCGAACGGCTGCGTGACGACCTCACGTCGTGCATCGGGTGTGGCTGCCTGTCGCTGCGAGCCTGCGCGCTCTACAACCGCAACGACGTCGCGGCCTCCCTCGGGACCGGGCCCCGTTACCTCCTCGGCGACCGGCCGCCGGAGGGCGTCGTCTGAAAACGCGTCTTGGGGGAGTTCTCCGTGTCATGCACGGCGAACTCCCCCAACACGAACGTCACTGCTCGACGGGCTGGAGCGTCAACGCCTTCCACCAGGGTGGGATGTCGGATCGGGGGCGTTGCTGCCGCCGCCATTGCCGTGCCCGTTGCCCGGGCGGACGCCGGTGCAGAACTCCGTCACCGACTGGTCGGCGTTCTCGGCCGCTTGGGCGAGCGACGCGAACGGGGGTGCCTCCCCGGCCTTGCCGTTCTCCCGGCCGTTCTCGTTGGCGTGCCAGGCCGTGCACAGCCCGTACAACGCCGGATGCCCGCCGATGGCGTCCGGATCCGTCGGGTTGGTCCCGGCGTGGTCGGCCCACGCCGCTCCAGTACCCCCCAGGAGTGCCGCCACCGCGGCACCAACGACCAGTCTCCGCATCGATGCTCCTTTCCGCTCGTCGCACCCGGCGCGGTCGTGGACCACCGGGCACTCAGGGGAGCAATCGCCGCGAAGGGGCGCGAGGAAACTGGTCTTTGACGCGTCTTGGGGAGTTGTGTCCGGATGGCGGTCACAACTCCCCCAAGACGCGTGGCGCGCCGCTACCGGCCGGACTTCTTCTTTCCCGAACGCCTCGTCGCGGCGGTCGCGGTCTTCGCCGCCTTGCGCTCGGCCGGGAGGGGGCGGGCCACGTAGACCTCACCTGGGATCAGGTGGGTTCCTTCGGTCACCCTACGTCCGATCATCGTCCTGCCTCCTCAAAACCAGAGTCGCACACTAACGCGCCCCGGTGGTGGAACCGTATGCACTTCCGAGCAGACCGAGGCCGACATCGATGAGTTTCGTCCGCACCTCTGCCTCTTCTTCGGGAGCCTCCGACAGCTTCTCCAGCAAGCCCCCCGCGAATTTCTCGGTGGAGAGGAGGGTGATGGCGCCAACAGGCAGGCGATGGCCGGGGTCGCTCGTGAGGATGAGGGGTACGCCGAGCGCCGACCGCCATCTCGTCCCTGGCCTCTCAGGCAAGGCTCGCTGGTAGAGGGGCGATCCGTAGCAGAACACCTCGACGGCGAAATGGGGTGTCGGCCGATCGAGGACGGCACGAGCAAGTGTCCCCGCGTCGGACCAAACGCGGTCGGAATACCCGATGAGGATCAACTCCCGACCGTGGCGCGCTCGTGTCCACACCTGCACGGCCAGGGTGTCCTGCCCATCCCGGCGTAGACCAGCACGGTCGAGAATGTCGAGAACCTCGTCGCGAAGGGCGGCGAGCCGGCCGTGAATCTCTTCTTGGCATCGGCGGAAGGCGGCGGGCGAAGCGGGCAGTAACGTCTCGACGACCTCAGCGCGCCAGGCCTCAAGGCGCTCGCCGTAGTACTCGTACTCGTCCCCGAGTTCGCGCCGTAGCGCCACTTCATTCACGAACTGCACGACCTGTTCGAAGAAGTCGGCGTACAAGGGCTCCACGTTCACCGAGGCGAATCGGCGCCTGGACGCCTCTTCTCTCGCGCGGCGTATCGGGGCTGGGATCTCGGGATCGCATGCCACGGCATCACCCTGGCGCGTGTACAGCACGACATGCCGCTCGCGATTCTTCGAGCATCGGTACAGGTTTCGGAGCAGGTTCGGGTCGTCGAGACTCGTCCCGACAAAGAGGCATGGCCGGTCGGCGAGCAGCGCGGCTACAAGTTGTTCCCCGGAGTTTCTGGGATCCTGCATGAGGTAGTAGTCGCCTTCAGACAACACGACGTCACCGCGAGACCGCCCGGTGGCGGGAATCAAGCCATGAAGATGCCGGACGGACGGGCGGTCCACCGGTTTCAGCTCCGCTCCGACCAGCGT
>DATLFW010000339.1:0-3424 GCA_035540775.1 Acidimicrobiia bacterium | reverse complement strand
CGACCACGGCTCGGCGCCGCCGCTCGTCCACAGCGCCCACAGAGCGAGCGCCACCCCCATCTGTCCCGTCTGGGTGACGAGGAGGATCTTCTTGCGCGAGAACCGGTCGGCGAGCACCCCGCCCACCGCGCCCATCATCATCATGGGGAGGAACTGGAGGAAGGCGGCGAAGCCGAGCCACGCGGCGGAGTCGGTCAGCTCGTAGAGCACGAACGGCACGGTGACGTTCTGCATCCACGTCCCGACGTTCGAGACGAGCGCCCCCGACCAGAACAAGGCGAAGTCGCGGTGGCGCAGCGCACGGAAGGCGTGGCGCAGTCCCCGGCCCTTCGTGACCGGCGCGTCACCGGCGCTCGCGAGCGTCGGATCGGGCGCGCGCGGGGCGTCGGGAACGGGCTGCGACATCCGGGTCAGGGTACCGGCGAGCCCACGGCCGCAGAGCACCAGGCACACGGGTTGCCCTGGAGTCGCCCGGTGGGGTTTCCTTGGGTCATGTCCCCTTCCGGACCGGATCGTCCCGACCGCCCCGTCGACGTCCCGACGGCCGATCGGGCCGACGACGCGCCCGCCGCCGTCCCCGCGCGGTCGGTCGACCGAACCGTCGTCGCCCTCGACATCCCCGAGACGGCGGAGAGGGCGCCCGAGGTGCCGCTGCGCGACCCGCGCCAGTCCGACGTCGACCACTGGGGCCGCTCGGAGCACTGGCGGGAACTGGCCCGCATGCTCTACGAGCCGATGTACTCGCAGTGGTTCCGGGCCGAATGGGAGGGGCTCGAGAACATCCCACGGGAGGGCGGAGCGCTCATCGTCGCCAACCACGCGGCCGCCATCCCCTCCGACGCGCCGGTGATCATGCACGGCATCGAGAAGGAGATCGGCCGGCCCGTCTACGGCATGGCCGACTACATCTTCGTGGGCATGCCGTTCATCGGCACCATCTGGTCGCGGGTCGGCGGCGTCCCCGCCCACCCCGACAACGCCTACCGGCTCCTCCACGACGACCAGCAGCTCGCGCTCGTCTTCCCCGAGGGTTCGAAGGGGCCGGGCAAGCACTACAGCGAGCGCTACAAGCTGCGCCGGTTCGGCCGGGGCGGCTTCGTGGAGACGGCGATGAAGGCCGGCGTCCCCGTCATCCCGATCGCCGTCGTGGGCGCCGAGGAGTCGATGCCCATCGTCTACAAGAACCGCGCCCTGGCGAAGCTCATCAACATCCCGTACTTCCCGGTGACGGCCAACATGCTCGCCTTCGGGCCGCTCGGCGCCCTGGCCTACTTCCCGGCGAAGTTCCGCCTCAAGGTCCTCCCCCCGGTGCACTTCGACGTGCCACCCGACCAGGAGCGCTACTCCCGGTCGCGGGTGATGGAGGAGGCCGACGCCATCCGGGAAATGATCCAACAGGAGCTCTACGTGATGCTCCAGAAGCGCAAGAGCGTGTGGTTCGGATGACGACGGGAGACCCTCGATGAGAGTGCTCGTCACCGGGCTCGGCACCTACTGGGGCGGCAGCCTGGCCCAGGAGCTGGAGCAGCGCGACGACGTCGAGGTCGTCGTCGGGCTCGACACCGAAGATCCGAAGGTGCCCCTCGAGCGCACGGAGTTCGTGCGGGCCGACTCGTCGTACTCGATCCTCGCCCGCATCGTGCGGGCCACCCAGATCGACACGATCCTGCACACGCACATGATCGTCGACACCCGCAACATCTCGGCCCGGGCGCTCCACGAGATCAACGTCATCGGCACCATGAACCTGCTGGCCGCCGCCGGTGCCGCCGACAGCCCGGTGCGACGGGTCATCGTGAAGTCGTCGACCCTCGTCTACGGCTCCACCTACCAGGACCCCAACTTCTTCCGAGAGGAGATGCGCCGCGCCCGCAGCCCCCGCACGCGGGTGGAACGCTCGCTCATCGAGGTGGAGGACTACCTGCGCGACTTCGCCGAGGACAACCCGCACGTCGTCGTGAGCCTCCTCCGGTTCAGCAACGTGCTCGGTGCCAATCTCGACACGCCGCTCAGCCGGGCGCTGCGACTGCCGATCGTCCCCGAGATCCTGGGCTTCGATCCGCGTCTGCAGTTCACCCACCACGAGGACGTCCTCGGCGCCCTCCTCTTCGCCACTGCCCACGACGTGCCGGGCATCTACAACGTGGCGGCCGACGGGCTGATCCCGTGGAGCGAGGTCTGCGCCATCCTCGGCAAGCGCCGCTTCCCGCTCCCGCCCGTCTTCACGAACGCCGCCGTCGAGCCGTGGCGCCGTCTCAACCTCCTCCAGCTGCCGCCCGAGGCCCTCGACCTGCTCCGCTACGGCCGCGTTGTCGACAACCGCCGCTTCAAGCGGGCCGGGTTCCGCTACCGCTACACCTCGGCGGGCGCCATCGAGGCGTTCGGCCACGCTCTCCGTCTCGAGAAGGCGGTCGGCGACGCCGAACCCGAGTACCGCTACGAGCGCGACGTCGAGAACTTCTTCCGGCACTCCCCCGCCGTCGTCCGCTCCGGGGACGCCTGATCGTGCCCCTGCACGTGGAGCGGCGCGGCCGGGTGGCCGTGCTGACGCTCGACGATCCCGGCCGGCGCAACGCCTTGACCCTGCCCCTCGTCGCCGATCTCGCGCATGCCGTCGACGCGTGCGAGATGGACGAGTCGGTCGGAGCCGTCGTGGTGACCGGCGCCCCGCCCGCCTTCTGCGCCGGCGCCGACCTCGGCGACCTGGCGGCGACCGGCGACGGAGACGGGGGCGAGGGCGAGGGCGACGCTCGGGCGGAGGCGTCGTTACGTGAGATCTACGAGGGTTTCTTGCGTCTCGCCCGGTGCACGTTGCCGACGGTGGCGGCCGTGAACGGGCCGGCCGTCGGCGCGGGTCTCAACCTGGCGCTCGCCTGCGACGTCCGGCTTGCCGGCGAGTCGGCCCGCTTCGAGTCGCGTTTTCTCGACCTGGGCCTCCACCCGGGCGGCGGCCACACCTGGCTCCTGCATCGCATCGGCGGCCCGCAGGCGGCGGCTGCCATGGTGCTGTTCGGCGAGCGGCTCGACGGTCGCCGCGCTGCCGAGGTCGGGCTGGCGTGGCGGGCGTTCGCCGACGACGAGCTGCTCGACGCCGCGGTCGCCTTGGCGGAGCGGGCGGCCGAGGCTCCGGAGCGCCTGAGCCTGCGGGCCAAGGAGTCGCTGCGGGCGGCGTCGGGCTTCGCAACGCACGACGAGGCCGTCGACGCCGAGCTGGTGCATCAGTTGTGGTCGGTCACGCAGCCGGAGTTCCGGGAGCGCCTGGCCGCCATCGCCCAGCGCGTCTCCTCGAAACGCTCGACCACCGACTGACGCCGCCGGGGCGCCTGCCGTCTTGGGGGAGTCAGTCAGTCGACGGAAGGGTCGCCGCCGACGAGGTCGCCATAGCCCGACAGCCGGAGGGCCTCGTCGAGGTCTTCGATGGCCT
>DATLFW010000338.1:0-3139 GCA_035540775.1 Acidimicrobiia bacterium | reverse complement strand
TCGCAGCTGCCCGAGACGGAGCGGGCACGGTCGGGGTGGCGCCCGAGGCGACGGTCATGCCCCTCGTGATGCCCTTCGACGGAGCGGAGGCGATCCTCACCGTCCCCGAGATGGTTCGCTACGCCGTCGACCACGGCGCCGACATCATCAACGGCAGCATCGGCGCCGGCCCCGCCCTTCCCGGCATCGGCCCGGCCGAGAACGGCGTGGCGCTCGCGGCCGGGTGGCGCGAGGCGTTCCAGTACGCCATCGACCGCGGCGTGCTGGTCGTCATGGCAGCCGGGAACGAGTGGGGTCCGACGTGTATCAACGAGCTCGCCAACATCGGCGAGATCCTCTGCGTCGGATCGCTCACCCGCAACGGCCAGGTGCCCCTCTATTCGAACTACGGCGTCGGTCTGGACCTGGTGGCACCCGGCGGAGGCGCCGACCCGGGCGCCTTCGGCGGCTCCGACGTCCAGAACTGCCTCGACGGGGTGCTGTCCGCGTACTCCGAGGAGTACTCCGACCAGCCGAACTGTGCCGACGACATCTTCGGCACGCCCGTCCCGCCGTACGGCTTCATGACGGGCACGTCGCAGGCCACGCCGCACGTGGCGGGCGTGGCAGCCCTCCTCGTCGGCCAGGGCCTGACGCCGCTCGAGGCGGGCGAGCGCATCCTCGCCACGACCGACGACCTGCTCGTCGGCGGGTGGGACGCCCGCACCGGACACGGCGCGCTCAACGCCCATCGGGCAGTCATCGACGACCGCAACCCCGACTCCTCGATCGTGACGATCGGGTAGAGGTTCAGCCGCCCGGGGGTGGTGCCGGTTCCGAGAACGGGCCACCCCCGGCTGGGCCGAGGGCGCGAACGAGCGCCCCGGGCGGAGCGTCGGACGAGTCCTGCTGCAACGAGAAGATGGCCACGCCGTCCGAGTGGGCGAGCGCATGCGCCGCCTGACCGGCCGAGTGACCGACCGAGTTCAACCAGGCGCCGAGGCCGACGGCCACGCTCGTCCCGGCGCCGTTGCCCCGCAGGCCGTCGACGAACGCGACCCAGTCGCGGAACCACCCCGCCTGCTCGGGATTCGCCTCCCGGAAGTAGACCATCGGGATGGCGAGGTCGACGACGCCGGTCTCGACCCATCGTCGCCAGTCCTGCAGCTTGTCGCGATAGGCGACCGTGCCCTCGAAGCCACCCGCGGCGGCCGGCCCCTTTCCTTGCGCGATGACGGCGGCGCTCACGACGACGTCGGGACGGGCCGCCTTGGCGACGTCACGCACCCTCATGGCCAACTCCGTGAGGCGATCCCGCCGCCACGCCGTCCACTGCGGGTCGTCCGGAATTGGCACACCGGTTGCGCCCGTGGCGGCCTGGAAGCGCGAGACGTTGAGGGGGTGGTAGCCGTACTGCACGCCGTCGTAGCGCAGGTAGTCGGTGTGGATCCCGTCGACGTCGTAGCGGGTGGCGATCTCCTTCACGATGGCGGCGACGTGGTCCTGGACCCCCGGAAGGGCGGGATCGAGGTACTGGCCGGTGTTTCCGGCCTGGTCGACCGCCATCCACGGGTCGGCGCTCGCCGGGCCGTGGTCGACCCAGACGTGACCCGGCGGCAGCGCCAGCCCGTCGTAGACGCTGTGGTAGGCGGGGGCGACCACGATCCAGGCGTGGATCTGGATGCCTCGCCGCCGTCCCTCCTCGATCGCCACGGCGAGCACGTCGTGGTCGGCGGGGAGAGCCGGATCAGGAGAGCGGGGGAGGACCGACGAGCGGTAGTAGGCGTCGTGACGCCGGACGACCTGGACGAACAATGCATTGAGGTTGGCGTCCGCCGCCTGCTCGACCATGGCGCGAATCCCGGCTCGCGACTTCAGCGTGTCGTCGAAGAGCTGGACCCACCCGCCTCGGAGCTGGGCGGGAGCAGCGGCCGGTGGCTGCGACGACGTCGTCGTTTCCTGCGCCCGTCGCGCTCCCGGAGCCACGGTCGACGGCGCTGCCTCAGTGGTCGTGGCGCGCTCCGCGATCGGCTCTCCGGACGCCGGTGCCTCGTTTCCCGAGGACCAGGCGGCGAAGAGACCGCCGAGCGACGTGACCGCCACGACGGCGGCGACGAGGGCAGAACGGGCGCGCATCGTGCCGAGCCTAGGAGCCACCGGTACCCTCGTGACCGTGCCGGTCTCCCCGTCCGACGCCCAGGTCGTCCTGCGCCTCTACGAGGCGTTCCTCGACGGCGACGAGAACGGCGTCCTCGACGAGCTGTCGCCGGATGCCTGCTGGTACGTCCCGGCGGGACGGTTCGCCGGAATGCACGAAGGCAGCGAGGCGGTCGCCGCCTACCTCATCGGTCTGCGCGACGCGAGTGGCGGGTCGTTGCGCCCGTGGTCCGAGGACTCGCGTGACGTCGCCGTCGGCGCGAATCACCTCGTGCTGATCGACCGCCTCGTGGCGACGCGAGACGGCGTCGACCTCGATTCCACCGAGGCGTGGGTGTTCGAGTTCCGCGGGGGACGGATCGCGCGCGTCGTCCAGTACGTCGGTGACCCGGAGGCGTTCGCGCGCTTCTGGTCGTGACGGCCTCATCAGGTCAGCGGGCGACGGCGAGCCCGGCGACCGAGACCCGGGGGCCGTGGCCGAGAAACGGAGCGTCGCCGAACCGAAGCACTGCCCCGTCGTCGCACAGGATCAGGTAGCCGCGACCTCTCGGGCTGGCCACGATGCGCCGGGCCGACGCCCCCTGGTAGCCCGTTCCGGGGACCGAACCGTGGAAGCCGGCGTCGCCGAAGGGAAAGACGCCCCCGGCGCGGTCGAGCACCCAGTAGCCCCGCCCGCTCCGCGTGAAGGCGATGTCGACCGCGGCGGCGTCCCCGACGGCATGGCCGGCGGCGCGAAGGCCGGGGACCGAGCCCTGGTACCGGGCGTCGCCGAAGGCGAACACGCCGCCGTCGCGATCGAGGACGGCGTACCCGTCGCCGTTCGGCGTGGCGGCAATCGCGACGGGCTGACCGGTCTTGGCTCCTTGCTGCCGGAGCGCCGGGAGGGAACCGTGGAAGGAGGCGTTGCCGAAGGGGAACACGCCTCCTGCGGCGTCGAGAGCCCAGTACCCGCGCCCCGACGGAAGTGCCGCCAGGTCGACGGCGTCGACGAGGCCTACCTCTG
>DATLFW010000337.1:0-2389 GCA_035540775.1 Acidimicrobiia bacterium | reverse complement strand
CACTACATGGAGATGAAACGCAAGCAGGGGCGATCAAAGAAAGAGGTCATCCGATGCCTCAAGCGCTACGTGGCAAGGGAGGTGTTCGCCGACCTTTCAAGAGTGCCCGACTTGACGTGACGAGAAGATAGGAGCATCAGTGACGCCGAGCCGCTGCCGCCCGGCACTACCGTCCCCTCCGTGAAGTCGCTCACCGCCCGGGCGCCCGACGGCAGCACCTGGACCGTCGCCCGCCGGTGGACGCCTCGACGGAAGCTGCGCGACCTGCGTTGGCGGCGTGAGGAATGGGCGACCACCACGAGCGCGGGCACAAAGCGCGCCGACGAGCACGACGACGAGTCGCGGGCCGACGAGAAGGACCGGTCGTGGTTGCTCGACGTTCTCGACCCCACGGTGTTCTTCGATGACCTGCCCGGGGGGATCCTTGCCGTGATCGTCATCGCTGCCGCCCTCGTGCTGTTCGCGTTCGTCGTCTGGCCCTTGCTGCTCGTGCTCTTCGACGTCGTGGTCATCGTCCTCCTGACCTTGGCAGGGGTGGTCGGCCGCATCGTCCTTCGCCGGCCGTGGATCGTGGAGGCCGAGGGGAGCAACGGCGAGCGGCACGAGTACCGGGTGGTGGGGTGGCGCGACTCACAGCGCCTGGTCACCGACCTCGCGTTCGCCCTCGAAACCGGCCGCCCGCTGCCTGCAGCGTCGGCGTCCTGAATCGCGTCGAGGCATCCCACACCTCGCTCGCGTCGCCGTCTACCTTCGGCCGCGAAGCGATTCGCAGGGCACCTCGGGAGGCGAAAGTGGGGGGATCGGACCCCTTTGTCCACCTCCATCTTCACACCGAGTACTCGATGCTCGACGGTGCGGCGCGGATCGACGACGTCATCGCGCGGGCCAAGGAGGACGGCCAGCCGGCGGTTGGCATCACCGACCACGGCAACATGTACGGCGTCCTCGACTTCTACAAGGCCGCCCGCGCCAACGACGTCAAGCCGATCATCGGCATGGAGGGCTACTTCGTCACCTGGCCCCGCCAGGAGAAGCGGCCCCGCGACGAGGAGAGCAAGCGGTACCACCTCCTGCTCCTCGCCGAGACCACCGAGGGCTACCGCAACCTCATCAAGATCTCCTCCAAGGCCTACCTCGAGGGCTTCCACTACAAGCCCCGCATCGACTGGGACCTCCTCGAGCAGTACCACCACGGCCTCATCGCCACCAGCGGCTGCCTCGGCGGTCTCGTCTGCCAGGAACTGCTGAAGGGCGACGTCCAGGCCGCCACGGAGGCCGCCGGTCGATTCCAGGAGATCTTCGGGCGCGACCACTTCTTCATCGAGATGCAAGACCACGGCATCGCCGACCAGACGAAGTGCAACCCGCACCTGGTCGAGATCGCCAAGCGGATCGGCGCCCCGCTCGTCGCCACCAACGACAGCCACTACGTCCACCGGGAGGACTACGACGCCCACGACGCCCTGCTCTGCGTGCAGACGGGGTCGCTGCGGGAAGACACGAACCGCTTCAAGTTCGACGGCGACCAGTTCTATTTGAAGTCGTCGGCGGAGATGTGGGACCTCTTCCGAGAGATCCCCGACGCCTGCAAGAACACGCTGTGGATCGCCGAGCGGGCCGAGGTCGAGATCGAGTTCGGGAACCCGGTCCTCCCCGAGTTCCCCGTCCCCGAGGGCCACACCGAAGACACCTACCTGCGCGAGCTCGTCTACGAGGGCGCCCGCGAGCGCTGGGGCGGCACGCTCGCTCCGCACATCACCGAACGGCTCGACTACGAGCTGACCGTCATCGCCGAGATGGGGTTCTCCGGCTACTTCCTCGTCGTCTGGGACCTCATCCGCTACGCCAAGGAACGGGGCATCCGGGTCGGCCCCGGCCGGGGGAGCGCCGCCGGTTCTGCCATCGCCTACTGCCTGCGCATCACCGAACTCGACCCGGTCAAGTACGACCTGCTGTTTGAGCGTTTCCTCAACCCGGGCCGCAAGCAGATGCCCGACATCGACATGGACTTCGACGAGCGGTACCGCTCCGAGATGATCAAGTACGCCGCCGACCGCTACGGCGAAGACCACGTCGCCCAGATCGTCACCTTCTCCACCATCAAGGCCAGGGCCGCCGTGCGTGACGCCGCCCGGGTGCTCGGCTACCCCTACGTCGTCGGCGACAAGATCGCCAAGCTCATGCCGCCCCTCATCATGGGCCGCGACACCCCGCTCTACGCCTGCCTCGACAAGCACCCGAAGTACGAGGAGGGCTACAAGATGGCGGCCGAGCTGCGCGAGCTCGCCGACACCGACCCCGACGCCAAGCGCGTCATCGAGGTCGCCCGCGGTCTCGAAGGGCTGCGCCGCCAGGACGGCATCCACGCCGCTGCCGTCGTCATCACCCG
>DATLFW010000336.1:0-2146 GCA_035540775.1 Acidimicrobiia bacterium | reverse complement strand
GCCACCGACGACGACCACGACCGCCCCCTCACCTCCGACCTCGACCACGACCGCGCCGCCTCCTCCGCCGACGACCACCACGACGTCCGGCGGCTGACCGCTGGGCGCGCGCCGCCGCGGCGCGGTGTGGCCGTAGACTGTCGCCGATGCAGGCCCACCGCCCTGGCACTCGGCCGTGGCGCCGCCTCCTGGTCGGATTCCTCGCCGTGTCGCTCTTCGTCGGCGCGTGCTCCTACGAGGTGCCGCTGGAGCCGGTGAGCAGCGTGGCGCGCACGTCCTTCGTCTACGACGTCGAAGGAAACGTCATCGCCAAGCTCCACCACGAAGAGGACCGGGAGCCCGTCACGCTCGACGAGATCGCCGACGTCCTCGAGAACGCCGTCATCGCCATCGAGGACGAGCGCTTCTGGGCGCACAACGGCGTCGACATCCAGGCCACCGTTCGGGCCCTCATGCGCAACATCGAAGGCGGGGAGGTGATCGAGGGCGGGTCGACCATCACCCAGCAGTACGTGAAGAACGTGCTGATCGGGCGAGAGCGGACGGTCGGCCGGAAGGTGAAGGAGGCCTCGCTCGCCTACCAGATGGAGCGGAAGTACTCGAAGGAGGCGATCCTCGAGAAGTACCTCAACACCGTCTACTTCGGGAACGGGGCGTACGGCGCCCAAGCGGCGGCCAAGCGTTGGTTCTCGAAGACCGCCCGGCAACTGACGCTGAGCGAGGCGGCCCTCTTGGCCGGGATGATCCGTGCGCCCGAGCGCTACGACGCCCTCCGCAGCCCCGAGGCGGCCGAGGCCCGACGGCAGACGGTGCTCCGCCGGATGGAGCGGCTCGGGATGATCACGACGGAGGAGATGGAGGAGGCGTTCGAGGAGCCGCCCGAGATCGAGGAGCCCGACGAGCGGTACCCGGCTGGGCACTACGTCCGCGAAGTCATCGAGTTCGTCCTCGACAACGAGGAGTTCGGCGAGACCCGTCAGGAGCGGCGTGACCTGCTCTTCAAGGGCGGGCTGAAGATCCACACCAACATCGACATGCGAATGCAGCGGGCCGCCGAGGAGGCGGTCGGCGAGGTGTTGTCGGAACCGGGTGACCCGATCGCCGCCATGGTGGCCATCGACCCGCACACCGGCGCCGTGCGCGCGGTCTGGGGCGGCTACGACTTCTTCGCTGGCGGCGACAAGGCGAAGTTCAACTTCGCGACGCGTGACGGCCGCCAGGCCGGTTCGGCGTTCAAGGTGTACGCCCTCACGGCGGCGCTCGCGGAGGGCATCGGCCCCTTCCAGGTCTATCCCGCGCCGGCGACGGCGAATCTCAAGTACGACGGCGGACGCCAGACGTGGAAGGTGTCGAACTACGGCGGGGGCGGCTACGGGTCGCTCACGCTCACCGAAGCGACGGTGCGGTCGGCGAACACCGTCTACGCCAAGCTCATCCTCGACGTCGGGCCGAAGATCGTGAACGACCTGGCCACCGAGATGGGCGTGAAGTCGAAGCTCGCTCCGCACCCCGCCTCGGTGCTCGGCACCAACGACGTCACGCCCCTCGACATGGCGGCCGGTTTCTCGACGTTGGCAGCCGACGGCATCCGGACCGATCCGAAGTTCGTGAGCCGGATCGTCGACGGCGACGGGAAGGTCATCTACGAGGCCCCGAAGACGCGACGCCGGGTGCTGTCGCAGATGGTCGTCCGCAACGTCAACCAGATCCTGCAGCGTGTCGTCACGAGCGGGACGGGCACCGCGGCCCGTCTCTCCGACCGGCCGGCGGCGGGCAAGACCGGGACCGCCCAGCAGTGGCGAGACGCCTGGTTCGTCGGGTACACGCCCGACCTGGTGGCCGCCGTATGGGTCGGGTTTCCGCAGGGGCAGATCTCCATGACACCGCCCCGCACCCGCACCCGGGTGACCGGCGGCTCCTGGCCGGCCCAGATCTGGAAGCTGTTCATGGAGGAGGCCCACAAGGGCATCCCGCCCTCCGACTTCCCCGACGCCCCACCCTTCCGCGTCACCAGACGCATCAAGGTGAACATCCGCTGCGAGCCGCCGGCGCCGGCCGGCGGAGTCGGCGAGGGAGTACTTGGCCGGGCCGACTCGCACGACCCGCCGCCGCCCCCGACAACCACGACGACCGTTGCCCCCACGAC
>DATLFW010000335.1:0-3527 GCA_035540775.1 Acidimicrobiia bacterium | reverse complement strand
GAACGGGTCGTGCTCCCAGTTCTCGGCGGTGACGGGCACGACGTCGGTGTGCCCCATGAGGAGGATGGCGGGAGCGTCGGGATCGCTGCCCTCGATGCGGGCGACGACGCTCTCGCGGCCCGGCTCCGACTCGTAGCGCTGCAGGTCGAGCCCGCTCCCCTCGAGGTAGTCGACGACGAGGTCGGCGCTGCGGTGCTCGTGGCCGGAGTCGACCGTGCCGTCGTTCACGCAGGCGTTGCGGATGAGGCCCTGGATGAGTTCGGTGACCTCACCGGTGACGGACGTGTCGTCGAGCAGCGTCATGCCCGCGACCGTACCGGGCGCCAGCGTCGCCCGCCGCTCAGGTGGGGAGGTGCACCGACCCGTCGGGTGCCAGGCGCCAGCCGGGATTGTGGGCGACCTCCCACGGGTGCCCGTCGGGGTCCGTGAAGACGCCGGCATAGCCGCCCCAGAACGTGGGCGCCGGGGGCCGGGTCACGATGGCGCCCGCGGCGGCGGCCTCGGCGATGACTGCGTCGACCTCCTCGGGCGAGCCGACGTTGTGAGCCAATGCGATGCCGCCGAACCCCCCGGCATCGTCGACCCGGCAGTCCTCCGCGAGAGAGACACGGTCCCAGAGCGCCACGACCATCCCGCCGGACTGGAAGAAGGCGACGTCGGCGTCGGGCGGCGCGTCGGTGTGCCAGCCGAGCGCCTCGTAGAACGAGCGCGACCGGGTGAGGTCGCGGGTGCCAAGAGTGACGAGGCTCAGGCGCTGTTCCATCCCGCCATGTTGGTGCACGCTCGGCGCACGGGCGACCGGACGGGACGCCCGCCGCTCAGGGGTTGACGAGATAGAGGAGGCGGCCGTCGGGACCGGTCGTCTGCTCGGCCTCGCCGGCGAGGCGCAGGTGCTCGAGGTGGGCGAATGCCTCGCTCTCGGCCATAGGCCCCCACCGCTCGGGCCGGAAGAGATGGTGCGAAAGCTCGGCCACGGTCGCCGGCTTGCCGATCTCCGCCGACGCCTTGCGGAGGCGTTCGAGACGCCCGTCGTGGTGGGCCTTGATGTCGTCGACCCGGGCCTGCAGGTCTTCGAAGGGATGCCCATGGGCCGGAAGGACGGTGCGAACGGGGTCGAGGCCGGCCACGGCGTCGAGCGACTCGACGAAGTTGCGGAGCGGATCGGGGCCCGCCCCGACGCCCGAGATGTGCGGCGTGATCGTCGGCAGCACGTGGTCGCCGGAGAGCAGGACGCCCCCCTCGGGATCGTGGAGGCAGAGGTGGTCGAGCGTGTGACCCGGTGTGTGGAAGGTGAACCACTCCCGCCCGGCCAGCTTCAGCACCTCGCCGCCGTCGACCCGCCGGTCGGGCACCGGGGCGACGAGGCCCTTGGGCACGACGTGGCGGAGGATCCAGAACGCCACCCGTCGGCTGCGAGGCGGGCGGATGGGGTCGCCGCCCCAGGGCGTCCGCTCGTTCCAGTCCGGCTTGGCGTCGGGGGCTTCGGTGCCGTCGACGCCGTGATGGCGGTGGACACCGAGCCACGGCACCTCGAAGTCGCGGTGGGCGACGAAGTCGGCGTCGAGGTCCTTGGCGAGCCGGGCGGCGGTGCCGAAGTGGTCGATGTGGGAGTGCGTCACGAGGACGGTGTGGACGTGGCGCATCTTCAGGTCGGCCTTGGCGAGGCGGCGCTCGAGCGCCTTCCAGGTGCCGGGGCCCGGGAGGCCGGGGTCGACGAGGGCGGCGCCGCGGTCGTCGACGAGGGCGTAGCAGTTGACGTGGCCGAGCCCCGGCATCTTGATCGGGAGTTGCATGCGCAGGACGCCGGGGGCGACCTCGGTGACGTCCTCGCCGGCCGGCTCCTGCTCCTGCTTCATGGGGCGTGGCGGCTGCTGCTGCTCGTGCTGCCGCTCGTGCTGCTCCTGGTCTCCCATCCCCGCCGACCCTAATTGACCCCCCGGTCAATTTTCGACCCCAGCCCCGTTCTTGGCCCTTTGTGCAGGGCTATGCGCGGCTCCGGAGGCCAAGTTCGCCCGGTGGCGTGTCTGACGTCAGGCGCAGCCGTGCACCCCACGGTCGAGGGGCCAAGCCTCGACGTGGTCTTCGTATACGACGTACAGGCGGGTGGGATCGTCGCGATCCTCGAAGAGCCGGACGCCGTGGCGGCTCAGCCCGGTGTCGACGGCCGACGCGGGGAGCGCGGCGTCGAGATCGAGCGTCGCGGCGAGGTCGTCACCGGGGAGGAGCCGCTCGGGGTCGCGGACGAACGCACGACTGCTCGTCTGCCACGCGCTTTCCCCGACCGGCGTTCCGACGACAATGGTCTGCACGCCCGGCCAGCAATGGTGGTGGTCAGCGTTCGTCGCCCACCGGCCGATATGAGCGGCGACCGGGCACCCGTCGGCGGTAAACAGCCGCTCGGTTCTTGCGAAGAGGTGGGTGACGAGGTCTTCGCTCGACAAGTCGGATGCGGGGTCGGTGCAGCGTGCCGGCGCCTCCTCCCGCAGTCCGTTCGCAGCGGCGAGCGCGACGTCGGCGAGGACGGCCCGCGGCACGCCACAACATCCTCGTACGACGAGGTTCTGGTCGACCGCCCAGAGGAAGAGGACCTGCCACCCGTCTACGTCGTCCCAGAGGAGCGCGTCCTTCGGCCCCACCTTGAGGTCGTCCGACACCTCGTCGACCTCGAACCAGTCTTCCGAGGGAAGTTGCGTGACGGTCACACGCACGTCGCACGACCCGTCCACGGCAGGGCCGAACTCCTGCGACCACCAGCCGGGACGCGCGCTCTCGAACTCAGCGGGCCCGGCGCCACACCGCTCCCACCCCTCGGGAAGCGGTGCCACCTCGACCTCGTCGACGCCGAACCCCGGGCCGCCGCCGTCCGCCGCCTCCGGGCCGCGAACAGCAACGCCGAGCAGCGAGCGGTCGCGGTCGTCGCAGCCGGTCGCGATGAGCAACAGGCCCGCGAGGAGGGCGAACAGGATCAGGAAGCGCATGCTCGTTCGACGCTCGCCACGCTCAGGCGGTTCCGCGGAACACCACCCTTCGATCATGGAGTTCGCTCCACGATCAGCGTCGCCGTGGGCCGCCGAGGTCGGCGTTGAGCGGGATGCCGTGGTCCTCACACGTGGCAACCAGATTGTCGAGCGCCGCTTCCATGCGTTCTCGTGCACGGGGGTCGACGTCCGGCTCGGTGAGCGGGGGCTCCGACCCGTAGAGGTCGACGATCCTGGCGTCGCCCGCCATCTCGACGGCGGCGTCCCGGAAGGCGGCGGCGTCTTCGGCGAGGGGACCGGCGAGGCGGGCGATGCGAGCGAGCGACACCGCCTCGGCGACCGGCGGGAACGGGTCGCGAGCGGCGTTCCATGCCGTCGTCACGAAGTTGCACCCGTGACGAAGGGCGGCGTCCTCACGGTCGGTGTCGTCGTTGCATGACGCGCCGACGACGAGGGCGGCGACGAGTGTTCCGCCGAACACCGTCCGGCGAACTGGGCCTCCGTAGCGGCGCATAGCCCTGCATGCAGGGCTATGCGCCGCTACGGAGG
>DATLFW010000334.1:0-2447 GCA_035540775.1 Acidimicrobiia bacterium | reverse complement strand
CCGGGATGCGCCGGGCGATCGAGGCGGCCGCCGTGATGCTCCCGGCGCCCGAGCCGCTGCCGATCGTCGGCCTCGGGGTCGAGATCGACGACGCCGAGCCGACCGACATGGCGCGCACGATGCACGTGCCCCCGGCGGCTCGCCCCGTCTTCGACCAACCTCCGGTTCCCGAGGAGCCCACCCGTTCCGGGTTCCGCCTGTCGCTGCCGCCCCGCGCCAGTCTCGTGCCCTGGGTGGTGGCGACCGTCGTCGCGATCGCCCTCGCCTCGGCGGCCTTTGCTGTCACCCAGGCCACGAAGCCCTCGGTCCACGTTCCCAACCTCGTCGGTGGCGACGTCGACGCGGCCGGTTCACAGGCGGGCAAGGCAGGCCTGCTGGTCGAGGTGGCGAGGCGCATCCAGGCCGCTGACCCCGCCGGCACCGTCGTCGGCCAGGACCCTCCCCCTGGCGAGTCCATGACGAAGGGCAGCGAGGTCTCGCTCGTGATCTCGACGGGGCCGCCGCCGGTCGCACTCCCCAACGTCGTGGCGCAGGCGAGCGATGCAGCCACCAAGACCCTGCAGGACGCCGGCTTCGAGGTCGCCGTCGACGAGCGATTCCACGACACGGTCGAAGCGGGCCGGGTCGTGAACCAGACCCCGCAACCAGGAAAGGCCCCGGAGGGATCGACGGTGCGGCTCGTCGTGAGCAAGGGGCCGCGCCCGGTCGTCGTGCCGAACGTGGTGAACCTGACCTCCGACGAGGCGGGGGCCGTCCTCATCGAAGCCGGGTTCGAGCCCGTGGTGTCGACGGAGTATTCCGACACCGTCGACAAGGGGCACGTCATCCGCCAGAACCCGGTGAGCGGGCAGGAGGCGATCCCCGGGTCGCAGCTCACGCTCGTCGTGAGCAAGGGACCGAACACCGTTCGCGTGCCCGACGTGCGCGGCATGTCGGTCGAGGACGCCACCGGGGCGCTGCGCTTCGAGGGGCTCGAGGCCGACATCGTGAACTACGAGCCGAAGGCCAAGGTGAAGCGACAGGATCCGAGCCCGAAGACCTCGGTCCGCCGCGGCACCACCGTCACGCTCTTCCTCTGACCACCGCCCCTCCCCGGCTTCTGGGTACGTCCACCCACACATTGCGGGGGTAGCCGTACCCAGAACCCAGAGCGCCCCCCGCTTGGGCCGTCGAGGCGGGCCGCCGGTAACCTCTCCCGCCACACCGAAGCCCTCACGAGCGAGGAGAGAGTCGATGGGTGCACTCGACGGGCGCGTCGTCATCATCACCGGGGCGGGTCGTGGCATCGGCCGCGAGCACGCCCACCTCTTCGCCCAGGAGGGCGCCAAGGTCGTCGTCAACGACCTCGGCGGCGACATCGACGGGACCGGCGAAGACCGCGCCCCCGCCCAGGTCGTCGTCGACGAGATCAAGGAGATGGGCGGCGAGGCCGTCGCCAACGTCGACAACGTCGCCGACTGGGAGGGCGCCCAGCGCCTCATCAACACCGCCGTCGAGACGTTCGGCGACCTCCACGTGCTCGTCAACAACGCCGGCATCCTCCGTGACCGCGTCCTCGTCAACATGACCGAGGAGGAGTGGGACTCGGTCATCAACGTCCACCTGAAGGGCCACTACTGCCCGACCCGCTTCGCCGCCGCCTACTGGCGTGAGCAGGCGAAGGCCGGCAAGGAGGTCAAGGCCAACCTGGTGCACACGTCTTCCACGTCGGGGCTCCTCGGAAACGCCGGGCAGACCAACTACGGCGCCGCCAAGGCCGGCATCGCCGCCTTCTCGGTGATCTGCGCAATGGAGCTCGAGCGCTACGGCGTCCGCTCCAACGCGATCGCCCCCGCCGCCCGCACGCGGATGACCGAGCAGACGCCCGGCCTTGGCGACATCGTGAAGGCTCCCGAGGACGAGGCGAAGTTCGACGTCTGGAACCCGGCCAACATCTCGCCGCTCGTGGCGTACCTCTCCACCGAGAACTGCCCGTTCAACGGGAAGACCTTCTTCATCCAGGGCGGCACCGTCCGGCTCTTCCAGCCCTGGACGATGACCGACACCATCGAGAAGGACGACCGCTGGACGGTGGCCGAACTCGAGCAGGAGATGAAGCGGTTCGTGTGAGACGGCCCCCGAGGCCCCGCCGGACGCCGGCATGACCCACGATCCCGAGAGCGGCGTCCGGTTGCTCGGCCGATCGGTCGAGTGGTCGGACGGCTCTGAGAACGAGCTGCTGACGATCATGAGGTCGGCGGCCGATCGATCGTCGACGTCCGACGAGCTGACGGCGTCGATCCGCGACTGGCCGACGCTGTACCACCTCTCGCCGGACCGCTCGAACCTGCTTCGTCCCCTCGCCCTCGGGCCCGGGATGCGCGTCCTCGACGTCGGGGCCGGAACCGGCGCGCTCACCCGTTACGTTGCCGACACCGGCGCCGACGTCGTCGCCCTCGAGGGCAACC
>DATLFW010000333.1:0-3598 GCA_035540775.1 Acidimicrobiia bacterium | reverse complement strand
GCAGCGCATATCCCTGCACAAGGGGCCAAGAACGGGAAGGGCGTTCTAACCTCGGCGGCCGTGGGCGTTCGGTTGGCCGGTGGGCAAGGGTTCTACGGCGACACGCCGAAGGCGGTCGCGGGCCTCCTCGAGGAAGGCGTCGACTACCTCTGCCTCGAGGCCCTCGCCGAGCTGACCCTCGCCATCCTCCAGAAGGACCGCCAGCGCGACGAGTCGCTCGGATACACCCGCGATCTCCCGCTCTACCTCCACGCCGCCCTGCCCGCCGTGGCCGAGGGGCGCACCAAGATCATCACGAACGCCGGTGGGATCAACCCGACGGCCGCCGCCCGGGCCGCGGTGGAGACGGCGCGCAGCATGGGGATCACCGGCATCAAGGTCGCCACCGTCCTTGGGGACGACCTCATGCCCCGGCTGGGCGAACTCCGCGACGCCGGCGTCGATCTCGCCAACCTCGACACGGGTGAGCCGTGGGACCTCCCCGCCGAGCCCGTGTTCGCGGCCGCCTACGTGGGCGCCGCCCCCATCGTGGCCGCCCTCGACCAGGGCGCCGACGTCGTCATCACCGGCCGGGTCGCCGACGCGTCTCTCTTCCTCGCTCCCTGCATGTTCGAACACGGCTGGGCGCCCGACGACTGGGACCGGCTGGCGGCCGGCATCCTCGTCGGGCACCTCCTGGAGTGCTCCGGGCAGTCGACCGGCGGCAACTACAGCGGCGACTGGTGGACGCTCCCCCATCCCTGGGACCTGCCGTACCCGATGGCCGAGGTCGAGGCCGACGGGTCGGCGGTCATCTCCAAGCCGGCGCCGAGCGGCGGTCGGGTCAGCTTCGACACCGTCCGCCACCAACTCCTCTACGAGGTGCACGACCCGGCCAACTACCTGAGCCCCGACGTCGTGGCCGACTTCACCTCCGCCCGCTTCGACGATCTCGGCGACGACCGGGTGCGGGTGAGCGAGGTGCAGGGCCGCCCGGTGACCTCGACCTACAAAGCCCTCGTCGCCTACCCGGCCGGCTGGGCCGGTGAGGCCAAGGTCGCCTTCTCCTGGCCCGAGGCGCACGAGAAGGCGAAGGCGGCGGGGGCGCTGCTGCGCAAGCGCGTCGAGATGGCCGGTCTCGCCGTCGACGAATGGCACACCGAGTTCTGGGGCGTGAATGCCCTGGGAGGCGACACGGTCCCCTCGGCCACCGAGGAACCGCCCGAAGTCATCCTCCGGGTCGCGTGGCGGTGTTCCGACCCGCAGACGGCCGGGCTCGTCGGGCGAGAACTCGTGCCGCTCAGCCTCTCGGCCCCACCGGCCGGATTCACCGGGACCGGCCGGGCCGGCGGAGGGAAACCGTCGCAACTGCTCGGGATCTGGCCGACCCTGGTCGACCGGGCGCTCGTCGACGATCGTGTGACCGTGACCGTCGAGGAGGTCGTCTGATGCCGCGCCTCGCCCTGCGCGAACTCTGCGGCTACCGCGCCGGCGACAAGGGCGACGTCGCCAACGTCGCGCTCTTCGCCGACGACGAGGAGGTCTACGAGGTCGTCTGCCGGGAGGTCACGGCGGAGCGCGTGAAGGAGCACTTCGGCTCGATGGTGCGGGGCGACGTCGAGCGGTACGAGGCACCCAACGTCCTCGCCCTCAACTTCGTGATGCACGAGGCGCTCGGCGGCGGTGGCCCCCGCTCCCTCCGCGCCGACAGCCTCGGCAAGACGCTGGGCGGCGCGCTCGTCCGCCTCGAGATCGAGGTGCCCGACGCCATGGCCGGGCGGCGCCGACCCCGCCCCGACGTGGCGTGGGCCGACGAGATCCTCCGGGGCTGAACCGACCGTGGAGTTCTCGGAGGTGGTGGCGCGCCGGCGGATGGTGCGGGCCTTCCACGATCGCCCCGTCGACCCGGCCGTCGTGGACCGCCTGCTCGACCTCGCCCGACGCGCGCCCTCAGCCGGGTTCACCCAGGGGACGGAGTTCCTCGTGCTGGAAGGGCCCGACCAGACGGCGGCGTACTGGGACACCACCCTTCCCATCGAGCGCCGCGCGACGTTCCCATGGCCGCGCCTCCTCGACGCCCCGGTCCTGATCCTGCCGATGTCGTCGCGTGACGCCTACCTCGACCGGTACGCCGAACCCGACAAGGGCTGGACCGACCGAGATCCGAAGCGGTGGCCCGTCCCCTACTGGCACGTCGACGCCGGCTTCGCGGTGCAGACCCTGCTCCTGGCGGCCGTCGACGCCGGCCTCGGCGCCCTCTTCTTCGGGATCTTCGAAGGGCTCCCCGCGCTCAGAGAGGCCTTCGGCATTCCCGAGCACTTCACGCCGGTCGGGACGGTTGCGCTCGGGTACGCCGCCGACGACGATCGGCCGTCGGCGTCGCTGAAGCGGGGGCGGCGAGCGTTCGACGAGGTCGTGCACCGGGGCCGCTGGTAGGGACTCAGAGGGCCCGCATCGGGTGTGCGTATCCAGTGGCGGAAAGCGCCACCGGGTACGCACACATCACGGGGTGCCGTTCGCCAGGCGGAAGACGAGGTCCTCGCCGAAGTCGACGAGGTCCATCATGTCGGCCTTCGTCTCGTCGTAGTCGCTGCACCCGAGGGCGGGCTCGAAGTCGCAGAACGCCCGGTCGACCGTGCGGACCTGGGCCTCGACGGCCTCCACTCCCGGCTCCGTGCGGGCGCACGCCCACCCTCGCACGATCCCCCGCCCGCGGCGCGGGTCGCGGGCGCAGACGGTGACGGCGCGGTACTCGCCGCGTTCCCGCGTCACCTCGACACAGGCGAAGGGGCGTCCCCGGTCGTCGGCAGCGCAGTGCGAGACGGTGTCGGCGTCGTCGGGCGCGTGCTCGGCCAGACGGCCGGCGGCGAAGTTCACGAGCACCATCACCTCGGCCTCGAAGTCGTCGTAGTCGAAGCAGGCGACCTGGCTCTCGCACACGGCGGCACCTGCCTGGCGGGCCGCGTCCTCGACGCCGTCGTCGATCGGGTCGCCGTCGTGGTGCGCCCACGCCGCTTGGGGAGCAGCGAGGGCGAGCAGGGCGACGGCGATCAGGAGCCTGCGCATTCCGGGGCCTCCAAGTACGGATTGTGGTGGTGGTATCACCGTAAGCGGTATGACGGGATTCGTCACGCAGCAGGAAGATCCCTGCCAGCCGTCATCCGCCCGTCACGAGGGGATCTCGTCGCAGAGCAGCCAGGCGCCGACCACCCAGACCGTGCAGTCGTAGCCGTTGACGCACACGAGCGGTTTCTCGGTCACGTCGTTGCTGATGCACACGCCTGGACCGGGCAGGTAGGCGAAGTGCTCGGTCTCGGCGCACGTTTCCGATGCCTCCCACGAATCGAAGGGCCAGAGCATCTCGACGAGGTCGTCGCGGACGCAGACGCGATGGACCGGGCGGTTCGAGGAGTCGCGGAACTCGTTGTAACAGACGTGCTGGTACGGCGCATCGCACGACGGGAGGGGGAGCCGTTCCGGGACCGGCAGTGGAGGGGTGAGCGGTTCACCCGCGAGGGCGGCCGGGGCCAGGGCGAAGGCCCCCACCGCCCCGACGATCGCCATCACCGTTCTCGTCCGCCACACCGCCGTCCGAAGCTCCCGTCCCGTCGCTCTGCAC
>DATLFW010000332.1:0-8477 GCA_035540775.1 Acidimicrobiia bacterium | reverse complement strand
GGAGTAGCGGGCCCGGGCGCAAGGGTCCCGACGAGGATCACGCCTCCCGGCTCAGGAGCGCAACCCAGAAATCGAGCTTCGGGCAGGCAAGTTCCAGCGGGATGCCGTCTGGATCACGGAAGCAGATCGTGTCCGAGTACGGCGTCTCCTGGACCCCGGAGTGTGTGATGCCGAGCGCGTCGAGATGTTCGACCCACTCGTCGAGATCGCTGCGCTCGGGGACGTGGAGTGCGAAGTGGTCGAGGCCGAGCCGCCGATGGTCGAACGGAGCGTCGACCCCGTCCCCGTGCTCCATGAGGCCGACGAGATACGCCATCGTGCGACCGTCGAACAGACTGCGATAGCGCAGGGAGCCGCGGTCGGCGGCGCCTGCGTCTCGTCGGCGCCCACCGTCGCACCGAAGACCTCCTGGTACCACGCCACGCTGCGGTCGAGGTCGGAGACGGTCAGAGCCACGTGGTTCGTGGCAGCGAGTCGCGGCAATGTTTCCTCCAAGGACGGGGCGGGTCGGCAACCCGCGGCGCTCTGGGATCGTAGGGCGACCGTGTCGTGCTTGGGGTTGACGGCGAGCACGCGAAGCGGCCGCGGAGGTGGAGATGGCGGAGATCTCGGTCGAGGAAACGGCACCCGGCGAGTACCGGGTGCGGGTCGTCGAAGGCGGCTCGGAGACGACGCACCAGGTGACGGCGACCGACGAGACGGTCGCGGCGCTCGGGGGCGGCGTCGACCCGGCCGAACTCGTGGACGCGTCGTTCCGGTTCCTGCTCGAGCGGGAACCGAAGGAGGCGATCCTCCCCACCTTCGACCTCCCGGTCATCGCGCGGTACTTCCCGGAGTATGCCGAGGAGATCCGGCGCCGCCTCGAGACGCCGCCTGCCGTTTCCCCCTGATCGGGGGTTCGCGTTTCGGTGCGCTCGCCGCAGAGCATCGCGACGCTGAGCGGCCTTCGCCCGACATGACCCGTTCGCGGAGACAGGCGTTGCCCCGGGCAGCGACGGGTACTCGTGCGGTTGGTTCCGCCACGCCACCCCACGAGGAGCACCACGATGGCGTCAGAACGCGAGCACGAAGAAGTTGCCGGGGGCATGTTGGGCCGGGTCGCCGCCAAGGTGAAGCAGGCCGCCGGTCGAGTCCTCGACGACGAGGATCTCGAACGCGAAGGCCAGCTCCAGGACGCCGCCGTCGATGCCGAGCGGCAGGCCGAAGAGGAGGTCGCCGAGGCGCAGCACGAGCGCGTCCGGGCCGAGCTCGAAGAGGAGCGAGCGGAAACGGAGGCCGCCAAGGCCGACGTCGAAGCGGAGCGCGAGCGCATCGAGCGCGAGAAGCAGATCCAGGCCGACCGAGAGCGCGCCGAGCAGGCCGCCGCCGAGACCGAACTGCGGGAGCGGGAGCGAGCCGAGGCGGATCGCCAGCGCCAGGAACAGGCCGCCCGATCCGAGGAGAGCGAGGCCCTCCAGGACCAGGCGCGCGGCGCGATGACGGCGGCCCAACTCGAGCAGGCCGCCGAGCGGCGTGCCGCCGAGGCCGACCGGATCGACCCCGACACCGGACCCGAAGACCAGAGGAGCGCCTGAGCCATGGATGTCCGAACCCTCCCCCGTGCCGCCGTGCGCGCCTGGCTGCGAGCCGGTCGCATTCCCGTCGACGCGCTCGAACGCATCCGTTCGGGGAACGGCGAGCGCCACCCGTCACGTCTGACCGTGGTGTTCGACCAGTTCGACGCGACCGCTCGCCGCGTTGCGGGCGCCGTGTTGCGCGACGAGGAGCTCACCGCCGAAGGCCGAGAGAAGCAGGAGGCCGCGACGCGCCGAGCCGAGGCCGTCACGCTACGAGACCACGCCGAGCGTCAGGCGACGCAGGCCAAGGAGCAGGCCACGCGCAAGCAGGAACGCGCCCGCAAGCGGCGCAACGAGGCAGCCAAGCAGGCGGGTCGGCGCGCCGAGCAGGCGCAGCAGCAGCGCGAGTCGCGTGAGCACCAGGCCAAGAAGACGGAAGAGCGCCGCCGCCAGGCCAGTGAAGAAGCAGCCGAGCAGCAGGCGGCGGCGCGCTACGAGCAGGCACTCGCTGCGGAAGACGAAGCGCTCGACGCCAAGGCCGAAGCCGTCGCCGAGGAGCAGGACGCGCTGGAGGCGGCCGAGAAGGCCGAGGACGTCTCCGCGGCCGCGGCCCGAGCGAAGGCGAAGCGGCGGGAGAAGGCCGCTCGCTAGCCGGAGCCCGCTTCCGACGCCTCCGGCCGTTCACCGGGCGGATCGAGCGTCACGACCGGGCTGAGGCCGGAGAGTTCCATCAAGCGACGCGCGGCCGAGCCGAGCGGCGCGCGCAGCACGAGGGCAATCTGGGCCGTCCGGAGTCGGTAGGCGAGGGAGTACAGGACCCGAAGGCCAACCGAGTCGATGTACGAGACCCGGGTGAGATCGATGACGGCCTCGCCGGTCTCGCTCGGGATCGCCTCGCCCAGGACCCGCTCGAAGTCGTCGGCGTTGCTCATGTCGATCTCACCGGCGACTTCGACGACGACCGTTCCCGATCCGTCGCCGTGCACAGCGATGAACGGGTTGCTCATGACGCGAGCCGCCGTCGCATCGTCACCACAGTGCCTTCGCCAGTATCGCGGATCTCGAGGCTGTCGGTCGTCTTCTGCATGATCATGGTGCCGCGGCCACGGTCCTGGCTGCGCTGGGTTCTCCAGCGTCCGGTGTCGCGCACGGTGAGCACCACTTCCCTACCCTCCAATGCCCCTTCGACGTACACGCGTCCCGCCTGGGCGCCGTAGGCGTGTTCGACGGCGTTCGCCAGGGCCTCGCCGGCTGCCAACACGAGATCCTGGATCTCGTCGTCGGAGGCGCCCGCGCCGGCCAGCCATCCACGCAGCGACGCTCGCACCTTCGTGAGGTTCGTCGGCACAGCTGCGACATCGACAGCGAACGGGGCGACGGGAGTACCGGCTCGCCGGCGCGCGGCCAGCACGGCGATGTCGTCACTCGATCGTGTCGTACCGACGAGACGCTGCATGACGGCCGCCGTGACGGCGTGGGCTGCGTCGGCCGTCACCGAATCGCAGAGGTCGGCGAGCCGGTCGTCGATCGACACATCACGCCGCTCGACCAAGCCGTCGGTGTAGAAGAAGAGCAACGCTCCCTCAGGCAGATCGACGGTCGTCACGTGCCGCCGGACGACCATGCCGACACCGACCGGCGGATCGACGGGAAGATCGAGCAGGCGCGACGGCTCGTCGGGCACCGCCAGGACGGGTGGCAGGTGACCGGCCGAGGAGATCGTGACCTGCTGGAGCGAGGGGTTGAAGATGGCGACCAGCCCGGTCGCCATGGCCCCCGGCTCGAAGTGGCGGATCTTGCGGTCGACGAGGTCGAGCACCTCGCCCGGGTCGTCGGTGATCATCGAGTACGAACGGACGGCGCTGCGGAGCCGACCCATCACGATCGCCGAGCGAAGGCCGCGCCCGACCACGTCGCCGATGACGACAAGCAGGCATCCCGACGGCAACCACGCCACGTCGTACCAGTCGCCGCCGACCTCGCCGACGCCGCCGGGGACGTAACGAGCCGCAAACTCCATGCCCGGAACGTCGGGAAGGGCACCGGGGATGAGGCTTTCCTGCAACGTCGTCGCCGCCGTCCGCTCGATCTCGGCGAGACGTGACTGCACCGCCAGCGCCACCCGGTCTCCGACGAGTTGGAGGAGTTGGACGTCGTCGTCGGTGAACTCGCGCGTACCCAACGAGCCGACGTGGAGGACGCCGACAACACGACCCTCGATGAGCAAGGGAACGCCGGCGAGCGACCGGATCTTGCGGTCGCGCAGGATCGGGTTGAGGACGGTCGTGTGGTCGACCCGGTCGAGGACGACGGGGCGCTTCTCGGCGGCGATCTTGCCTGCGAACCCGCGGCCGACGGGGATGCGCACCCCTTGGGTCACTTCCTCCTCGATGCCCCGGGCCGCCGTCGCGACGAGGAACGCCTCGTCGGGGTCGAGCAACAGGACGGCGGCAGTGTCGACCTCGAGGACGCCCTGCACCTTCCCCAACAGTTCGTCGAGGAGTTCGTCGACACCCAGGTGTGCGAGCGACGCGTCGGTCAGCGACGCGATCCGCTCCAGATGTTCGCGCTGCGGCGAGGACGGGGAGGAGATGGGGGCGGATGCCATGAGCCCCCAAACCTACTCAGGCGCCGCATGCCCTCGGCGGAAGACGCGTCAGGCGGAGCCGACCCTGGAGTTCAAGGCGGCGGGATCAGCCGTGAGCGCGTCGACGAGACGCTGGCGCAGCTCGGGTGCGAGGAGACGCTCGCCTCGCTCGAAGGCGCCGACACAGGCGGGATGCAGCCGGGCGCGCCCCGCCAGGGCGGCCTGCGAGAGACCAAGGGCGATCCGCTGTGCGCGAATGGCCTGACCGAGTTCGTGACGCTGCCGGCGACGAGCGGCAGCGGTGCTTCCATCGCGATGGTGGATCGTCATTGGATTCCATCCCGGGTCGTGTGCGGGGCAGGCCGTCGCCTGCGGGCATCCGGCCACCCTCTCCACACCCGGGCGCGCCGCCCGTCGCGCCGCTTCCGTCAGTCGTCGACCGTGTGCAGTGCGCCCTCGGTCACGCGCCACCCGGCCACGGGAGCGCCGTCGGCGTCGCAGACGGTGAGGACTGCCTGCGGCCCGTCGGGATCGCCCGACCCGACCACCCCGACGTGGACGACGGCATTGCCGTCGAGTTGGAGCGACAGCCACGCCTCGGCCTCGGCGACGGCACAGGTTGCGCTCACCGCTCCGGAAGGATGACGAATCTCGAACCCCGCCGACTCGCCCACGGGGGGCAGTGCGGGGAGCATGCCGAAGACGGCACGGACGTGGCCCGCCTCGTCGACGACTTCGAAGCGGCGCGCCCGGATGGCATCTTCGGAGACACCTGTGGTCTCTTCGCTCATGGCGATCCCTCGTTCCCAGACTCCCCGGGCGCGCCCGGGCCGTGAGACGGCGGGCCAAGCCGGGCCCACGAGCGGTCACCGCACTCCGATGGTACGACCCACCTGTGACCGCTACCCGGCGGAATCCAGAATACTCATTGTCATGAGTCGGGGCGCGAAACGCGACCGATCGAACGACACGGGCGTTCAGCGCAGGGGCGCAGGGTGCCGAGGGGCGCGCCGGCGGCGCGCCACGAGGTCAGTCGGTGCCGTCCTCGTTCATGATGACGACGAAGAAGAACGCCAGGACACTCACGATGGCGGCCACGACGGCGATGCCGATGGCCACGATGAGGGCGAAGAGTACGGGGTCCACGGGCGGCATCCTACGGGCCGGAGCACGACCTCACCCAACCCGACCCGCTTTCCGGTAGTCGAGCGCGCCGGGGCGTGCTCGACTGCCGGAAAGCGATGGGGAGCGCCTAGCATCGCCGCCCATGGGACGTGGAAGCCGGGCCAAGACCCGCTGGAAGAACGACCGCATCCGCAAGAAGAAGGAACGCGACCGCCGCCGCAAGGCCGAGCGGTCGGCTGAGCGCCGGGCAGCAGCGAGCGGCGCCGCTCCCTCGACCGGCTGAGTTCAGTCGGTTCCGCTCTCGGGCGGGACCTTGCCGATCCGCTCGTAGACCTCGGCCGGCATTGCGGCCGTGTCGCGGTAGACGTGGTGCACGCAGCGCCCGCCGGGCCCGTCGGGCGGGTACTCGACGGTCACGGGTCGGCGGCCCCACTCGACCGGTTGCATCTCGTTGTTCACCGAGCAGTGGGCGCAATACACCGGGAGTTCGTCGCGCATGAACGTCTGGGGACCGCGCTCGCGGAGCACGAGGTAGCCGTCGTCGCCGTACCGCTCCTCGTCGATGAGGCGGCCCCCGGTCCCGCACCGGAACGACAGGACGATCTTCTCGTCGTCCTCCTCCACCTCGCACTCGCCGAAGTTGGCGACCATCGCCCGGGCGATCGCCTTCGCGCGAACTGCGGCCGGGAGGTGGTCCCACTGGGGGTCGCGCCGGTCACGCACGAACTCCTCGCCGGTGGCGCGCAGCGCCCGTTCGACGCCGTCCTCCCCCAGCTCCCGCCCCACGAACGAGAGCAGCGACGTGATCCAGTTGATCGAGTAGTTCTGGAGACTCCGCCACTGCTCGACGGCCCGGTCGACGAGTTGCTCGGCCCGCTCCGTGTCGCCGGCTCGCAACGCCTCCCGGGCCTGCTCCCACAACGGGACGGTCATCGAGTCGAGGTCGCGGGGGGTCAGGCGTTCCGGATCGTCCGTCACACCGTGCTCCGCTCCGCCCCGACGTCGTCGGACGCCGAGGATTCGACGGGCTGCTCCGCAGCGGGCAGCCGAAGCCCAAAGCACGAGCCCTGGGGTTGGCACTGTTCGTACCACGCGTCGCCACCGTTGAGACGGGCGAGGCCGGCCACGATCGACAGGCCGAGTCCGGTGCCCGGCTGCGACGACCGGGTGTCGTCGGCGCGGGCGAACTTCTCGAACAGATGCGGGACGAACTCCTGCGGCACGCCCGGCCCCCGGTCGACGACGCGGAGCTCCACGAACTCGCCCCGGAGGTCGACCTCCACGCCGATCGGCGAGTCGCCGTACTTCAACGCGTTGCTCACGAAGTTCCGCAGGATGCGCTCGACGTGGTTGCGGTCGGCGTAGACGTCGATCCCTTCTCGGCAGGTGATCGCCACCTCCGATCCTGCATCGAGGAAGGAGTCGACGACCTGGCGCACCAGCGCGCACGCCGACACCCGTTCAGCCTCGACCGGCATGTGCCCAGCCTCGATCTGCGAGATGGTCTGCAGATCGTCGACGATCGCCCGCATGGCGTCGGACTGTCGGAGGATGGTGGTGACGTACTCCGCCCGCTGATCCGCGCCGATGCGACCCTCGTGGAGGTTCAACAGCTCGGCGAAGCCCGAGATGGACGTGAGCGGACCGCGCAGGTCGTGGGCCGCCACGGCCACGAACTCACGCAACGACCGGTTCGCCGACTCGACCTCCATGTTGGTGCGCTCGAGATCGCGTGCCGCCGCCTCGAGGGCGCGCTGGTCGGCGTCGAGGCGGGTCTCGTACGCGGTGACGTTGCGCCACATGAGGAAGGTGATGCCGAGACCCAGCATCACGACGACGAATGCGCCCGCGACCAGGGCTCGCTCGACGGCTTCGATGTCGGCAAAGACCTCGCTGGCCGCTTGCGTGGCGAGAATCCCCCACGTCGTGCCGGGAACCGGGGCGTACGCGCCCACCTCGTCGCGGGCAAGCAGGACGCTGTAGTAGCGGCCCGTCCCTTCCTCGTTGCTCGCAGCGAGTTGCCGAAGCGTGGGCGTGAGCAGCCGGCGCTGACGGCGGGCCGGGTCGCCGCTCACGAAGATGTCGCCATCTCGGTCGACGAGGCTCAACGCCCCCGTCTCGCCGAACCGCAACGACGCCTCCGAGACGGTCTCGGTGAGCGACACCTCCCCGGCGACGTAGCCCACCAGCTCGCCGTCGACGACGACCGGCTCTCGGACCACGATGACGGAATCACCCCCGACGTGGCGGGGCGGCGAGACGAAGGAGTCGAGGCTTCCCTCCGTTCCCTCGTCGATGTCGGGACGACGGGGAATGGCGACCCGAACGCTGCGATCGGGACCGTACGTCGCCACCGATTGATACAGCCCAGATCCGAAGAGATTGTCGAGAACGCTCCGCTGCCCGGCACGGTCGTCGGTCGCCACCCATCCCTGCAATCCAGGACGTTCGGCGGCCTGGCGGAGAAGGTCGACCGCGAAGCGGGTGCTGCGCTCCGCGTGCGTGGCGACAGCTCGCGCCGTCGTCAGTTCTCCGTCGAGGGCCCGGTCGGCCATGGCGTCGCGGGTGGCTGAGGCCACGGCAAACGCACCGCCGACCGGAAGCGCGACAGCGACGACCCCGAGCGCGACGGCCGTCCGGGTGCGGATGGAGATGCGGCGACGCTGCTGTGCCAAGACCCCTCCTTCAGCGCTCGATCAGCGTAGGGGCGGAGGCGGGGACATGCAGCGGATGCGGGACGATCAGGGCGACTGGAGCGACACGAAGCGGAGTTCGGTCATCTCCTCCACCGCGTAGCGCGGGCCCTCGCGGGTGTTTCCCGACTCCCCCACGCCGCCGTACGGCTGCTGGTCGGCACGGAAGGTCGGCACCTCGTTGACGAGAACGCCCCCGACGTGGAGGCGGCGGGCCGCCAGCAGGGCCTTTCCGAGGTCGTCGGTGTAGACCCCGGCGTGGATGCCGTACGGGCCGGCGTCGGCCAGATCGAGGGCGTCCTCGAACGTCTCGTACGGCGTGGTCGTCACGACCGGACCGAACACCTCCTTCGCGCACACCTTGGCGTCAGGAGGGGCACCGTCGACAACGGTCGGGGTGAGGAGGCCGTCGACGACGTCGCCGCCCGTCACGACGCGCGCGCCGTCGGCCTCCGCTTCCTTGATCCACGACGCCACCCGTTCGGTCTCGCCCGCTGCGATCAAGGGCCCCACGTC
>DATLFW010000331.1:0-3190 GCA_035540775.1 Acidimicrobiia bacterium | reverse complement strand
CTCGCCCCCTCGCTCGCTCCGGGCACGCTCGTCGTCCACCTCGCAGGATCCCTCGGCCTCGAGGTGTTCGACGACCTGCTCGCCGCTCGCCGCGACACCGCCGTCGGCGCCGCCCACCCGCTCCAGACGCTGCCTGCCGGCACGACGCCCGACCGCCTCCGGGGCGTCGCCTTCGCCGTCGAGGGCGACGAGCGGGTCGTCGCTCTCGTCGAGGCGGTCGGCGGCCGACCGTTCGCCGTCGCCGACCGGGTCGCCTACCACGCCGCCGCCTGCGTCGCGGGCAACCACCTCGTCGCGTTGGTGGGCCAGGTGGAACGCCTCGCCGCGTCCGCCGGTCTCCCGGCCGACGCCTTCGCCCCCCTCATGCGGACCGCACTCGACAACGCGCTCGAGCATGGAGCGGCCGCCTCGCTGACCGGCCCTGTCGTGCGGGGCGACGCCACGACCGTCGCCCGGCACCTCGACGGGATCCCGGGCGACGAGCGGGCTGCCTACCGCGCCCTCGCCATCGAGGCACTCCGCCTCGCCGACGACCCCGACCCGGCCGTTCGTGCCGTCCTCGACGGCCTGCTCGTCGGCGGTGCCTCGTGAAGCGCGTCGAGCACGTCGACGACCTCCGCGCCATCCTCGACGACGCCCGGGCGAGCGGGCGCCGCGTCGGGTTCGTGCCCACCATGGGCTACCTCCACGAGGGGCACCGGAGCCTGGTGCGGGCGGCCCGCGCCGCGAACGACGTCGTCGTCGCCAGCATCTTCGTGAACCCGCTCCAGTTCGCCGCCGGCGAAGACCTCGACCGCTACCCCCGCGACCTCGATCGAGACGCTCGCATCCTCGAGGCGGAGCACACCGATCTCCTCTTCACCCCGCCCGTCGAGGAGATGTATCCCGGTGGGGCTCCGCTGACCACCGTGAGCCTCCCGGCGCTCAGCCGTGGGTTGTGCGGCGGCGCGCGGCCGACGCACTTCGACGGCGTCGCCACCGTCGTCACGAAGCTGTTCTCGATCGTCGGGCCCAGCCGGGCCTACTTCGGGAAGAAGGACTTCCAGCAGTACGTGATCGTCCGCCGGCTGGCCGCCGACCTCAGTTTCCCCGTCGAGGTCGTCGGCTGCCCGCTCGTCCGCGAGCCCGACGGGCTCGCCATGTCGAGCCGCAATGCCTACCTGTCGCCGGCACAGCGCCAGGCCGCCACGGTCCTGTGGCGGGGGCTCTCGGCCGGTGCGGCCGCCGTCGAGGCGGGGGAGCGCGACGCCGCCACCCTTCGCCGGGTGGTCGCCAACACGATCACCGTCGAGCCGACCGCGCGCCTCGAGTACGTCGAGGTCGTCTCGACCGCCGATCTCGCTCCCGTCGACCGTCTCGACGGCGAGGTGCTGGTGGCCGTGGCCGCCCGATTGGGCGAGACGCGGCTGATCGACAACATTTCCGTCGTCGTCGACGGCGGTGAAGTGACCTGCGACCTCGGTGTCATCGCCGAGTCGCCCGGAGAACGCTGAACGCCGAGGAGGCATGCAGTGCGTCGAACCATGATGAAGTCGAAGATCCACCGGGCGACGGTGACAGGCGCCGACCTGAACTACGTGGGGTCGATCACCCTCGATCCCGCCCTCATGGAACTCGCCGACATCCGTGAGCACGAGCAGGTGCACGTGCTCGACATCGACAACGGATCGCGGTTCGAGACCTACGCCATCCCCGGAGGTCCCGGTGACGTCATCCTGAACGGCGCCGCGGCCCGGCTCGTGCACCCCGGCGACCGCGTGATCGTCATCACGTACGCCGAGTACGAGGAGGAGGAACTCGACGGTCACGAGCCGCGGGTCGTGTTCGTCGACTCCCGCAACCGGGCCATGGACCCCGACTCGCACGCCCTCGACGTGGAGTTGCACGGCCTCACCTCGTAACGCACTCCGGCGCCCCCTTCCCATGGTCGACGTCCTCGTCCTCGGCAGCGGTGTCGCGGGTCTCTCCGCGGCCCTGCACGCCGCGGTGTCCGGACTCGACGTCGCCGTGCTCACCAAGGGCGAGGTGGGGCACTCCGCCACCCGATACGCCCAGGGCGGCGTCGCCGCCGCCCTCGACCCCGACGACTCGCCCGAGCTCCACCTCGCCGACACGCTCGCTGCCGGCGGCGGGCTGTGCGACGGGGAGGCCGCCCGCATCCTCGTCTCCGAGGGGCCGGGCCGGGTGCGTGACCTGATGACCGCCGGGGCCGTGTTCGACCGGGGCGGCGACGGCGAAGCCGCCGCTCTGGCTCTCGCCCGCGAGGGCGGCCACTCGACGGCCCGGGTCGTCCACGCCGGCGGCGACGCCACCGGCGCCGAGATCGAGCGAGCCCTCGTCGCTGCCCTCGAAGCCACGGGTCTCGAGGTCCGTGAGGGGTGGTTCGCGGGCGACGTCGTCGTCGAGGACGGCCGGGCGGTCGGCGTGACCGCCCTCGATCCCAGCGGTCCCGTCGTCGAGGTGCGTGCCCGCCACACCGTGCTGGCCAGCGGTGGCGCCGGGCAGCTCTTCGCCGTGACCACCAACCCGCTCGCCTCCACCGGCGACGGGATCGCCATGGCGCTGCGGGCCGACGTGCCGGTGGCCGACCTCGAGTTCGTCCAGTTCCACCCGACCGCCCTCCACCACGAGTCGATGCCGCGCCCGCTCCTCTCGGAGGCGCTGCGGGGCGACGGCGCTGTCCTGCGTGACGACGACGGGGTGGCCTTCATGGCGGGTGAGCACCCGCTCGCCGATCTGGCGCCGCGCGACGTGGTGGCCCGGGCGGTCGCCGTGCGCCTCGCCGAGCGGGGTCTCGACCACCTCTGGCTCGACGCCACCGCTATCCGCGACTTCGAGGCCCGGTTCCCGACCATCTGGCGCGCGTGCCGGTCGGTGGGACTCGATCCGCGGGCCGACTGGTTGCCGGTCGCGCCGGCGGCGCACTACCTGTCGGGTGGGGTCGTCACCGACCTCGACGGCGCCACGGCCCTCCCCGGGCTCTGGGCGGTGGGCGAGGTGGCGTGCACCGGTGTCCACGGGGCGAATCGGCTGGCGTCGAACTCGTTGCTCGAAGGGCTCGTCTTCGCCCCCCGGGTGGTGGCGGCCATCGTCGACGGGCGCGACGGCGCCCGCCCCACCGGGGTCATGCGGTCGGTGCTCCCGCTCGTCGCGTCGATCTCGGCGCCTTGGCAGGTGGGCGGCGGGGGGT
>DATLFW010000330.1:0-7939 GCA_035540775.1 Acidimicrobiia bacterium | reverse complement strand
CCCAGAAGCCGGGTGGGGTCAGCCGACGACGGGGACGATCGCCTCCGTGTCGGACAGGATCAGGCCGCCGGGCGTGCGGCTCCCGTGCCCGAACGACATGTCGGACAGCGGCGACACCGTGAGGAAGAGCGACTGCCCCGCCGGAACCTCGACCGCCACCGCGGGCAACTCGATCGAACGGTGGTTCGTGCTGCCCGGCAGCGTGTCGTGCTCGTGGATCGGCATCATGTTGGCCTGCACGACCATGGCGTCGGCCGCCGTCGTGCCGACCGACAGGGCGAAGAACGCCCGAGCGTCGACGGCGAGCGGCGTGACGTCGGCCTCGACCGTCGGCGTCCCCGCCACCGTGATCGGCCCGTCGGCGATCTTCACGTGCTGCGGCCCACCGACCCCGGTGGTCGTCACCACGTCGCCGAGCGAGAACGGCGTGGGCGCGCCCGTCGCCGTCCCGAGCTGGAGACAGGCCCCGCCGTTGGTGGCGAGGTTGTAGGTCCCACCCCAGGCCGCCAAGCCGTGGTCCTCACCCTTCAACTGCTCCTGGAAGAACCGGAGCGAGAGGTCGGCGAACGACCCGCCGACGATGGCCGTCGAGCAGGGGTCGCCCGACGGGAGCGACGCGGGCGGCAGCGCATTCGGGAGGGCGTGGCCGCCGTTGTACCCGACGAAGATGCTCTCGGCCCGGGCCGACGGGGTCAGCGCCTGCTCGAAGTTCTTCAGACCGTGGTTGAGGTTGAACAGGTTGTCGGTGATCCCCTGCCCGAACAGGACGGGGATGTCGAGGCGCCGGCCGTGGTCGACGTGCCAGCGCGGCCCGTTGTTGTCGAAGAACGCCACCATGTCGGCGATCCCGAGCGACCCGTCGGGCCACTCGCCCGTCGCCGTACCCTCGACGAAGGCCAGCTGGACCTCGGACGGCAGCGAGGCGGCGCCCGCGGCGAAGAGGGCCGTCACCCATGCCGTGCGCACCACGCCCGACGGGGCAAGGCTCTCCTGCAGATCCCACCACGTGATCTCCGGCGCCAAGGCGTCGAAGCGCGTGGACCCCGTCTCCATCAGGTCCGTGAATGCGCCGACGAACTGGTAGCCGCCGCCGTACGACCCACCGATGGCCCCGATGCGGGGGTCGCCGGGAGCGTCCTGCACGACCCAGTCGAGACCGGCGACCAGGTCGACGAGCGCTTGGACGTCCTGACCCTCGAAGTCCGGGTCCTCGATGTGGGCTTGGCCGCCGCTCTCGCCGAACCCCCGCTGGTCGAAGCTGAGGACGGCGAAACCGTTCGACAGCCACGAGCCGAAGGCGGTTTCCGAGTTGGTGCGACTGCCACCCCAGCCATGGGAGTGGAAGACCAGCGGGACGGGCGCCGACGACGACGCACGGGCGGGCTGGTAGAGCGTGTAGCAGATCTCCACCGCCGTGCCGTCCGGCTCGGGCACGCTCTCGACGCAGCCCTGGTGGAGGGTGTGGCCGTCGGCCTGCGACGGCATCGCCGCGAGACCGGCGAAGAGAACGGCCGCCAGCGCGGCCAGAGACGTCAAGCGCCACTTCATCGAAATCAAGCCTCCCCGAACCATCCCCCGCCGCCCGTGTGCGGCCGGGCCCTTCCCCTACTACGAACGAACCGGCAAACCTGCGCGCGAGAATCGCCGGGTCGTGCGGTCGGCGAGCGAGGAGCCGCGATGTCGGAGGTACGCGAGACCCAACTCCCGGGGACGGGTGTCCGCCATGACTTCGAGACCCGTCAGGGGACGCGCGTCGGGGTGCTCCTCCATCGGTCCGGTCGGCGCGACCTACTCGTCTACGACGAGATCGACCCCGACGCCTGTCTCGTCACCGTCGATCTCGAACCCGAAGACGCCGCCACCCTGGTCGAACTCCTCGGCGGTTCGCAGGTGATCGAAGCGGTCGGCGAAGCGGTGCAGCAACGAGTGCAGGGCCTCGCCATCGACTGGATCCCCCTCGCCTCCCGGTCGACGATCGTCGGCCAGAACCTCGGTGACGCCGCCCTCCGCACCCGCACCGGTGCCTCGGTCGTGGCCGTCATTCGCGGCGACGCCACCGTTCCGAGCCCCACGCCGGAGTTCGTGTTCGAGGCCGGCGACACCGTCGTGGCCGTCGGGACCGACGAAGGGATCGCGCTCCTCACCGACCTCATCCAGGGTCGCGCGTGACGCTGGCCGCGGCGGCGGACACCGACACCGCACTGGTCCTCATCGAACTGGGCGCGGTCGTTCTCGGGCTGGCCCTCCTGGCGCGCGCTTCCAACTTCGTCGGAGTGAGCCCGATCCCCGCCTACGTGGTGGCCGGACTCGCCGTCGGCACGGGCGGGCTCGTCGACCTCGCCTTCACCGAGGAGTTCATCGCCCTCGGCGCCGAGATCGGCGTCGTGCTGTTGCTGCTCACCTTGGGGTTCGAGTACTCCGCACAGGACCTGTGGGCGGCCGTCCGGGCGAGCCTCCCCGTCGGCTTCCTCGACCTCGTCCTCAACTTCCCGCCCGGGGTCGTCGCCGGGCTCGCCATGGGCTGGGGCTTCGAGGCGGCCTTCCTCCTCGGAGGCATCACCTACATCTCGTCGTCGGGAGTCGTGGCCAAGACCCTGCGTGACCTCGGCCGTCTCGGCAATCGCGAGACGCCCGCCGTCCTCTCGGTCCTCGTCCTCGAGGACCTCGCCATGGCCGTCTACCTCCCGCTCGTCGCGGTCATGCTCGCCGACCGAGACGCCGCCACCGGTGCCGTCTCGATCGGCGTCGCCCTCCTCGCCGTCGGGGCCGTCCTGCTCGTCGCCTTCCGATTCGGCGACCGGCTGAGCCGGCTGATCGCGACGCGCTCCGACGAGGTCCTGCTGCTCACCATCTTCGGTACCACCCTGCTCGTTGCAGGGCTGGCCCAGCGGATGCAGGTGTCGGCGGCCGTCGGCGCCTTCCTCGTGGGCATCGCCCTGTCGGGTCCCCTCTCGGAACGGGCGGCGTCGCTGATCGCCCCCTTGCGCGACCTGTTCAGCGCCACCTTCTTCCTCTTCTTCTCCCTCCAGGTCGACCCGGCCGACCTCCCAGCGGTGCTGGGCGTCGCCATCGCGCTCGCAGCGGTGACCGCTGCCACCAAGGTGGCGACGGGCTGGTGGGCGGCGGCCCGCATCGGTGTGGGACGGCGAGGGCGAGCCCGCGCCGGGGCGAGTCTCGTCGCGCGCGGCGAGTTCTCGATCGTCATCGCCGCCCTCGGCGTGGCGGCCGGGGCGGAGGTGGAACTCGGGGCGGTTGCGGCGGCGTACGTGTTGATCCTTGCCATCGTCGGACCCGTCCTCGCCCGGTACGCCGACGATCTCGCCGGATCCCGATCGCCGGCGACGCCCGCCCCGGCTGGTACCTCTACCTACCAGTAGGTAGGGTTTTGCGTATGCGTGACGGGCAGCGGGACACGGCATTGGTCCGCGAGCTGACACCGGTGGTCGAGGGCCTCCTCGAACGCCACCTGGCGTCGAGCCGCGAGTGGTTCCCCCACGAGCTCGTGCCGTGGAGCCGTGGCCGCGATTTCGTCGCGGGCGAGGCCTGGGACCCCGACGAGTTCGCCCTTCCCGACGCCGTCCGCAGCGCGCTCTTCGTCAACCTCCTCACCGAGGACAACCTCCCCTACTACTTCGCCACCATCAACCAGATGTTCGGCGATGGCGCCATTCCGGGCGACGACGCCTGGGCGGAGTGGGCGAGGCGCTGGACCGCAGAGGAGATGCGGCACTCGATCGTGATTCGCGACTGGCTGACGGTCTCTCGCGCCCTGGACCCCGTGGCCCTCGAACGGGCGCGGATGGCGCAGGTGAGCCAGGGCCTCGTCCCCCAGCCCGAGTCGGTGGCCGACGGCCTGGTGTACGTCGCCCTCCAGGAACTCGCCACCCAGATCTCGCACCGCAACACCGGCCGCCTCCTCCACGACAAGGCCGGCGCCCAGGTGATGGCGCGGGTGGCAGGCGACGAGACCCTTCACCACGTCTTCTACCGCGACCTCACCACGGCGGCCTTCGAGGTCGACCCGTCGGCCATGACGTGCGCCCTGGCGCGCCAGGTCGTCGGGTTCGAGATGCCCGGAACCGGCATCGTCGACTTCGACCGCCACGCGCTGGCGATCGCCGGGGCCGAGATCTACGACTTCGGTGTCCACCACGAGCAGATCCTCGAACCGATGCTCGAGCATTGGCAGGTGTCGGCGCTGGAGGGGCTGACCGCCGAGGCGGAAGACGCCCGCACCCGCGTGTTCAAGCACACCGAGCGGGTGGGGAAGGCGGCTCGCCGGGCCCGGTCACGACGGGAGCGACAGGTCGCACCTGTCTGATCGGCAGGCGTCGCGCCGACCTGAGCCCTCGTCGGCCCCCGGATCGGGCAAAGGGGACACTTCGTGTGCTCCAATGGTGTCCGGCGGGTGGTGAGGCAGGAACGGAGTGCGCCCGGGACGAACCATCGTCCACCCGTCCCGACCACGATCCGACGCAGGAGCCCCGGGTGCAGATCGGCGCCAGTTCCGCCTCCACCACGTATGCCCTTTGGGGCGGCGGACCGCTTCGCGTCACGATCAACGGCGCCTCGACCAGCGAGCCGGCCCCGAAGACCTCGGAAACCGATCTGCGGAGCCTGCGCTCGGCCCTCGTCGATCTCCAGAAGAGCATCGCTGCTTCGGCGGAGGCGCTCGGTTCGAGCCGCTCCCTCGTCGACCGGGTCACCTCCCCCGCTCGGGCCGTCTCGACGACGCGCCTCGGCCTGGAGAACACCTCGACCTTCTCGAACATCGTCACGGAACCCGTCGTCGGCCGGTTCGGCACGGTCATCCCCGAGACCGCCGTCTTCGGCAGCACGTCGACCGCGTACCCCACCATCGGCGGCGAGTACAACGGAACCGTCGACGAGGTCTTCACCTTCCGCGTGAAGAGCGCCGACGGCACCGGGCAGGTCGGCACCGACCGCATCGAGCTCGAGGTGACGAACTCCGCCGGTGAGCTGACGGACCGGATCGTCATGCAGAGCGAAGCGCCCGGCACCGAGTTCACGCTCTCGTCGGGGCTCGCCGTTTCATTCGCCGACGGGACGATGAACAAGAACGAGGTGTTCCGGGTGTCGGCGACCGCCGGCGATCCCGGTGCCCCGACGACGACCAACCCGTCGTTCGAGGGCGGGTCGACCTCCTCGCCGACGGTCGGTGGCGTCTACACCGGCGGGACGAGCGACGACGTCCTCACCGTGACGGCCATCGAGGTGAGTCGGACGGGGCAGGTCGGCCGCGACCAGGTCACCTTCTCGGTCACGAACTCGGCGGGCGTCCAACTCGAGACCTTCCGCATCCGCCGTGAGGCGCCCGGCACCCAATTCACCCTGTCGTCGGGCGTCACCCTCGCGTTCGGCGCCGGCAACATCGTCCAGGGCGACTCCTTCTCCTTCGGGGTCACCGGCCGGGAGCCGGGAACGACCAACACCACGACCCCGCAGTTCGAAGGCGCCTCGTCGTCGGCGACGCTCGGTGGCGAGTACGGCGGCGACGACGACGTCCTCACCTTCACGATCGTCGACGCCTCGGGCCGGGGCATCGTCGGCCAGGACCAGATCACGATCGAGGTCACCAACAGCGCGGGCGAGCTCGTCGACACCTTCACGTCGCACAAGGAAGCACCGGGGACGCCCTTCCAGCTCAGCAACGGCGTCACCATCGCGCTCGGCGAAGGCTCGGTGGCCGAAGGCGGGTTCTTCACCCTTCCGGTCTCGGCGCCGGGGAACGGGCTCATCAAGCCCGACAACCCCTTCAACGGCACGGGTGCCCTCGACCCCGCCTTTGCCGACGGCGTCGAGGTGGTGGCGGGTTCGTTCACGGTCAACGGGGTGCAGATCGACGTCGCTGCCGACGACTCCGTCACCTCGGTGTTGGCCAAGATCACCGCCTCCGCAGCGGGCGTACGGGCCTGGTACGACGAGGCGACCCAGCAGGTGACCGTCGAGGCCACCACCGCTGGCCCCGTCGACATCGAGTTCGGCGCCGACTCCTCCGGGTTCCTCGCCGCCGTCAACCTCGCCGGCGCTCCCGTCAACCTCGGCGTGGTGGGCAACGAGGCCGATGTCGCGATGGCCGAGGTCGACGAGTTCGCCTCGGTGACTGCCGGGATCATCACGATCAACGGCGTCGACATCACCATCGACCCGACGAACGACTCCGTGCAGGACGTGGTCGACCGGATCAACGAATCCGACGCCGGCGTTCGGGCGTCGGTCAGCGGGTCGTCGTTCCAGCTCCTCGGGAGCACCGGCTCCGACCTCGTCATCAGCAGCGGGACGACCGGGTTCTTCGCCGCCGTCCACATCGTCGACGGGATCTACGCGCCGCGGGAGAGCAAGGTGGCGGCCGGGGCGGTGCTGCCGAGTGGTGCCCGCAAGGCCGCCGACGCCTTCACCGACGTCACCAATGCGTTCGAGTCGGTCTTCACCCGTCTGCAGGCGGGCAACGAGACGTCAGAGCAGGTGCGGGACGCCCTGGAGAACGCGGTCGCCCGGTTCAACTCGTACCGCGACGGGGCACGAGCGCGAACCCGCTTCGGGCTCACCGTCGACGTGGGCAACGACACGGCATCGCTGTCGACACGGGAGTTCACCCGGGCGCTTCGGCGGGATCCCGCCAACGTGGAGAAGACGCTCTTCGGCTCGCCACGGCGCGAGGGCGACGGCCTGTTCGGCGAGATTTCCGAGGCCGTCGACGCCATGGTGTCGGAACTCGACACCGAACTCGGCGCCCTCGGCAGCTTCGTCGACGTCTCCGCCTGACCCGGCTCGTTCTTGGCCCTTTGTACAGGGCTATACGCGGCTCCTGAGGCCAAGCTTGCCGCGGCTCGACGTCCCCGTCAGCGGGCGGCGAAGACCTCCAGCGAACGGGCCGAGGCGGCCGGATCGCCGGTGACCGTGGCCCGGCCCTCGGCGACGGCCGCCGCCGGGTCGACGGCACCGCATCCGATGGCGGCGAGGGTGGCGGGATCGGTGGCGAGGACCATGTCGGGCGGTCTCGGCGGATCGCCCTCGCCGGTCGAGAGCTCGCCGTCGTCGACGGTCGCCCAGACCCGCTCCCCCATCACGTCGAAGACGTAACAGTCGTGCACGCCGGCGGCGCGGGCGGGGTCGAAGAGGGACCGGAGCGTCACCACGAGCCACTCGGCCCGGTAGGCCTCCTCTCCGTCGGGCTCCCCGTCGCTCAGGAGTCCGAGGCCCCACCGGGCCAGCGGCATGAGGGCGTCGGCCAGGTCGCGCCCGCGCTCGGTGAGCGTGTAGTGGACGCCCCGCTCGGGACGGGGCGCGGGCCGGCGCTCCACCACGCCCGCCGCCTCCAGGTGTTGCATCCGCTCCGACAGCAGTCCGGTCCCGATCCCGGGGAGTCCTTCCTGAAGGTCGGTGAACCGGCGGGGCCGGACCGCGAGGTCGCGCACGATCAGCGCCGTCCACCGCTCGCCGACGAGGTCGAGGGCCCGGGCGAGCCCGCACAGCTGACCGTACGTGCGGCGCGTCATACCGAAAAGTGTCGCACTTCACTTTCATGTTGACAACTTCCTGTTTTTGAAGAAATGTCCCGTGGTGCTCCACCGGGAGCGGAACTGAGGAGACGCCATGCAGGACTTCGGTGCCACCGTTCGGGTCGTCCTCGAGGAGATCGACGCCCTCACCGACCACGCCAAGGCGCTTCCTGCCGAGGCCTGGGACGCACCAACCCGATGTGAGGGGTGGGACGTCCGAGCGCTCCTCCGGCACACCATCAGCGCCATGTGGCAGCAGGCGGAGGCGTTCCACCGCTCTCGCCTCGTCATCGGCGAGCCCCCGTCGTTCGTCGAAATCGGCGTCGAACCGGGCACCGAACTCGACGCGCTCGCCGCCACCCGCGGTCACCTCGTTTCCGGGCTCTCCACGGTCGAGCCCGGCAGCGACCCCGTCG